>CAJXNM010000031.1 GCA_913057135.1 uncultured Halieaceae bacterium | reverse complement strand
CCGCTAACCAGCAACAGCTGGTCGGTTTCGAGGGTAGCTAGGTCTACGGTTTGGGCTTGTGCACTTGTTACTGTGAGGGTTGTTGTGACTATTGTTGCGACTACTGTTGCAATAGGCGCTGAGTAAAGGAGCACCCGACAAACAAACCGCCACCAAAACGTTTTGTGCGATGTCTGCAGTAACCCTAGGGGTTTCGCAAAAATGCTAAGCCAGCAGATAACGTTTTACCCCCAGGCTTCGGGACTGAACTAACGTCCGGCTCTGTCTTCAGAAAACAGTTGGGTCGGTGCCGCCGTCGCCGCCGCCGTTATGTCTGTCTCTGCCACCTTCATCCGACTGTGAGTTGCTCATGAGGAACCTCATTCGCATGGAGCTTTCCATGGATGATTCCATTGAGCTCTCAACGGAATTATCGACGGCGGTGGCGTCTGTACTAGGTGTAGCGTCGGTGCTGGCGGCGCTCTCATTGAGGGCATCGTTGGCAGTAATTTGTGTATTCACCACGCGCTGGGCTGGCGCGATGGTGCCACTCGCCTGGCTGGTATCGACATTGCCATCTTGTAGCGCTACTACCAAGACGGCTGCCGATGCCAAACCCAGAGCGCCTAATGTGACGAGTTTTGTATTGAGTTGAGCCATAAGGTACTCCAGATAGTTTAGTTGGTAGGGGTCGAGCATTGTTATTTGGAATAGTTAAGGCCAAGGGCCAGCACAGCGCAAGTTTTTTAGGGCTCTCGACACCCGCAACACTACTGATCGGTCCAGTAGGTCATGATGGCCTCGGTCTGCCCGTCAGCGATATCGAGCGTGTCAGTACCACGTATGCCCGCGTAAGTACCGGTACCCCCGATAAGGGCGCCACCGTATGTATGTGTACCCCCCGCAACCAAACTGCACCGCAGTGCATGTACATCACCTACCACAGATGGCTCTATTTTTTGGGTCGAACTTTGAGGCTAAATGGGGCTATACCGCTTTACGCTGTGCGACCACCAACTGATCTGTATTTCGCCCAGCAGCGTTTTGCTATCGATGTCATCAAGGAAACCATCATGATCGAGCTTAAAGAGACCATCTCCCCGATTGACGATTCGGTTTATGTTCGGCGTCCACTTGCTACGCAAGCGCAAATTCAAAGGGCTATCGATAACAGCGCTTCAGCGGCAGGTGTTTGGAAGGCCACCACAATGACCGATCGCGCAGCCGTTTGCCGTAAAGCCGTCGCTTACTTTGAGCGCAATAAAGACGCCATAGGGGAGGAGATTTGTTGGCAAATGGGGCGTCCGATCCGCTATGCGGCGTGTGAGCTGGCCGGTCTGGCCGAGCGCGCAGAGTACATGATTGATATTGCCGAGCAGGCCCTTGCTCCCATTCAACTACCCGAGAAACCCGGATTCATTCGAGAAATTAGACGAGAGCCTTTGGGTACGGTGCTGGTTATTGCCCCATGGAATTACCCTTACCTAACCGCGGTGAATGCCATTATTCCGGCTTTGATGGCCGGTAATACGGTTATTCTCAAACACTCGGCACAGGTGCCATTGTGTGCCGAGCGCTTTCAGAGCGCTTTTGACGAGGCGGGCTTGCCAGAGGGTGTTTTTCAGCACTTGCATCTTAGCCATGCAGACACCGAGCAGTTAATCGCTAATCCGGCTGTTCACTACGTTGCGTTTACCGGCTCGGTGCCTGGGGGAGCCATGGTTGAACGTGCAGCGGCAGGTCGCTTTATAGGATTGGGCTTAGAGCTAGGTGGTAAAGACCCTGCGTATGTTCGAGCCGATGCGGATATTGACTACGCGGTGGAGACTGCCATTGATGGTGCCTTTTTCAATAGTGGGCAATCCTGCTGTGGTATCGAGCGTATCTATGTGCACGCCGACGTCTATGACCAGTTTGTGGAGCGGGCAGTGGCGCTGGTGAACGGCTACGTCTTGGGGCGATCGGATGATCCAGAGACAACCCTTGGACCTTTGGTAAAAGCATCAGCAGCCGATTTTGTCAGAGGCCAAATTGCCGATGCTGTTGCCGCGGGTGCGAAAGCTCATATCGACCCTGCTGGGTTCCCGATGAATAAGCCGGGTACGCCGTACATGGCCCCGCAGGTGCTGACCGACGTCAACCACAGTATGCGGGTAATGACCGAGGAATCTTTTGGCCCGGTTGTCGGGATCCAGCGGGTTACCAGTGACGATGAAGCGGTTGAGCTAATGAACGACAGTGAGTTCGGTCTTACAGCGGTTATTTTTACCGCCGATACAAAGGCTGGAATGGCACTGGGCGAGCGGATCGAAACGGGAACGCTTTTTGTGAACCGGTGCGACTATTTAGACCCGGCACTGGCATGGACGGGTATCAAGAACTCAGGGCGGGGCTGCACCTTGTCATCAGTCGGGTATGAAGCGCTCACTCGGCCCAAGTCGTTTCATATAAAAACGTTACTGTGAGCACGCTTGTTTGGTCAATTTGGCGAGGCGGTGTGATCGTCCGAGTAGACGATATGAGCCTCGTTAAATAAGCATACGCTTCACAAGCTCGCTCGTGTGATGGCTTGGTCGTTGAGACGGGTGTGCGCTACTGGCCTCCAATCGATAAAAACAATTTATGACCGATCTCGTTGAAAAAGCCCGTGTAAATTGGCCGGGCATTTGCCTTGCGGTAACCCTTGCGATGGCGGCCTCCTTCCTCTCCATGCGTTACGGAGCGCCGGCTATGCTGATGGGGCTTTTACTGGGTCTCGCTTTTCATTTCTTGATGGATAATCCGCGGGTAGTGCCCGGTATCGAGTTCAGCGCAACACAGTTGCTGCGGGTGGGAGTGGCTCTGTTGGGGCTTCGAATTACCTTTGCCGATTTAACAGAACTTGGCTGGCTGCCAGTGGCAAGCGTCTGTACGGGTGTGCTGTTAACCATTGCCTTCGGTGTGATGTGTGCGCGTGTGATGGGTCTAGGTTACCCATTGGGTGTGCTGACCGGCGGTTCAGTGGGCATCTGCGGCGCCTCGGCAGCCATGGCTATTAGCAGTGTCTTGCCCGCCAGCGACAAGTTAAAACAAGAGACTTTATTTACGGTTATCGGTGTGACCACCTTGAGCACCCTTGCGATGGTGGTCTATCCGTTGGTCAGTCATGCTCTGCACTTGAACGACACCGATGCGGGTATTTTTATTGGCGCCACCATCCACGATGTAGCCCAGGTGGTGGGCGCGGGTTACAGCATCTCCGGTGAGGTGGGTGACCTTAGCACTTTTGTGAAACTGCTCAGGGTGGCCATGTTGGTGCCGGTTGTGGTCTTCATCAGCTTATTTGTGCGCCGACTGGCCCGACCGGGTACCACGGAATCTGCCTTACCTATTCCCTGGTTTTTGTTGGGATTTGTAGCCCTATTCATTGTGAACAGCGTGTCGTTATTACCCGAGCAGCTGGTAACTTGGGCATCAAGTGGTGCTTCTTGGTTACTACTCACCGCCATTGCGGCATTGGGTGTTCGAACGTCACTGAAAGACGTGGCTGCTGTGGGTGTTAAGCCCATTGCACTGATGGTGCTCGAGACCGCCTTCCTAGCGTTACTGGCGCTGAGTTTTATTGTGCTGGCCTAGTTTAGACCCGCTTTCCAACAATACAGCATGCCCTTGTGCCGATGTTTTCTGGTCGGTTCGGATCGCCTTGCGATCGGGAATGTAATCCGCATGGACCACATGAAAACGTGATTTTCGCCTCTGCGATCAGTATTGCTTTTTGATGATCTACAGCATAATTCAAACGGTGGCGTTGCGGGTTTTACCCCGACGTTTGGCATGGTGTTGTGGGCTCATAAGAGTGATTAATCAGAATGGATTTTAAACGGGTTGCGGGCGCTATTGGCGCTGAGGTATCGGGTGTTGACTTAGAGACAGCGTCTAGTGAGCAACTGGCCGAGGTTCGATCGCTCTTAAATGAGCATGAGGTGCTGTTTTTCCGTAACCAGCCCCTTTCCCCTGCCCAGCAGACGCGTCTCGCCCGGGTGTTTGGGCCTTTGCAGACCCACCCGGCCTACGGCACGGTGGAGGGGTATCCCGAGGTTATGATCCTTGAAAGCACCCCCGAGAATCCCTCAAAGATTGAGGCTTGGCACTCGGATATGACTTTCCGACAGCACCCGCCATCGGTGACGGTGTTGCGAGGCATGCTGATTCCCGAGGTCGGTGGCGATACCGCCTTCGCCAGTATGACTGCGGCCTATAATGGCTTATCGAAGGGTATGCAGCGATACCTAGAGGACTTGGTGGCGGTGCATGATTTTGCCCACGGGTTCCGCGAAAGCCTTGCTGAGCCCGGTGGTCGTGAGCGATTGCAATCGGCGTTGGACGCTAACCCACCGGTTCGTCACCCTGTTATTCAAACTCACCCAGAGACCGGTAAGCGGGTGATCTTTGTGAACTCCCTATTCACTACGCACATTGAAGGCGTCTCGCCCCTGGAGTCCCGAGAGATCCTCGGCTTCTTGTATCAGCATTGTGTTCAGCCTGAGTACACCTGCCGTTTCCGATGGCAGACCGACAGTGTGGTGCTTTGGGACAATCGCAGCACTCAGCACAAGCCTGTTAATGATTTTCTGCCCGCGTCCCGGCGTTTGCATCGGGTCGTGAGTGAGGGTGATCGGCCGTATTGAGGGCAGGCTGCCATTATGACGGGCCTCAGTAGGCGTTCGCTGCCAGCTTTAAAAATAGACCTAAAAAAACTATCTTGGTCTAAGAGGTCAAAGTAATGGTGGCAGATGATGAAAGTCAGCATTTCAGAAGTAAAAGCCAAGTTGTCAAAGTTCGCGAATATGGCGCGCCACGGTCAGCGCTCGGTGATTATGAAGAACAATGTACCGCTCGCAGATTTGGTACCTCATCAGTCTCAGGGAAAGCGAACGCTAGGCTTATACGCGGGCCAAATCGCTATTTCAGACGATTTTTCTGACGAAGACCAACAAATTAACGAGATGTTTTACGGCGAGCAGTGATGGATATCCTCGTCGATACGCAGGTCTTCTCTGGTCTATTCGTGAGCTAGCTGGACCTTGAGAGTAAACTCAATAGCCACTGGAAAAATCCGCTACATCACCGGTCGCGGTGGCCGCCTAGACCATGGTCTTAGTCCCTACCTCGCCACGCTCTCCGATGACTACCAGGGCTTAGCTGTCGACTCGGCTTTGCTGTCGTTACCGATTGATGAGCAGGTTCAGCGCGTCACCGATTTCTGGCTGGGAGCGAGCGGTGGGCACCTAATCGTCAACTCCTACGGCGGCTATTTATTGATGTTGTCGTTGATCGATGCCAGCCAAGCACCCGAGCGTGTACTCATGCTGTCGCCTTTGCTGGGGCGGTCAATATTTCGAGAGTCGGTTTTCGCATCCCGGCCGCCCAGGGAGCCCGTGCTACGCAAGGCACTGGAGGAAGGCCGCGTGCAACGACCTGGGTACTTGCGCATTGTGACCGGCGCCGATGATGAGATTTGCTGCCCGTTGTTGGCGCAATCGGTAGTGGATCAATTGCGTGCCGATCAGATTGATATTCTCGATGGCCAGACCCACAGCTTAGCGCGAGAGAGTGTGAGCGGGGCAATTTCGGCGTTTTTGGCGGTGGATTGAGGGTGATGGGGCCTGGTTTTGAAGGCCTTAATCTCCCCCTGAGTGGGGCTGGGACTCAGCCACCAAAGCCCGCTCCGCCTGCCTTCTCGCCGAATCGAATCAGCCGTGAGGTGGCGACCGCGGCTTGGCGGTTGACCACCGCGATTTTGTAGTCGGGGTCGGCAATCATCTCTAGGAATGCATGCGCGTTGGGATAGCGTGCAATAAAAACGGTGTCCCAGTACTCTTCTTGCGGGCCTATCACCATGGTCTGGTAATCGCCGCGCCAGACGATTTCACCACCTACCCTCGCAAAAATAGGGCCGCTTGTCTTTCCGTAAAGCTGATAGGCGTCGGCACCACTGAGGTCTTTTCCAGCTTGGGCATGACCTTCGGGATATGCAGCTTGATCGCGAAAGCGCAGCATATTGAGCATGAGAATGGGTGTCTCGCGATCTAAGGCTTTAAACGCTGCAAACAGCTCGGGTGTCGGGTCTACATACTGATCATTATCAGACATGGGTCTCTTCAGGCCTCTCGTCACGGTCCATGGGTGCCACCATACGCGCTCAACTCTACCTTGATACGATAATCCGCGACCAAAATGACATGTAAAGGCACATCAGAGTCAACGAAGGTTTCCTTGCTAGGTTAGTGGTCTTGACCCTGTACCTTGGAGAAAAGTGATGATGAGTAAGCATCCCCCCATAGAGAACTTTATTGATGACGAGGAGAGGGAGCTCTACGAAGCAATAGAAGCTGAGGATTTTGCTCCCGGTGAAAGCATCGTCACCCCAGAGTTACTAGCGCAGATGAAGGCTGCTGCACGCAATACGCTGAACGAATCCAGCGAGAAAATCTCGATACGTATCGCGCAGAGTGACCTCGCTCGGGTGAAAGCGAGGGCGCTGCGTGAGGGTGTGCCCTACCAAACTTTAATTAAGGCGATTATTCATCAAGCCGTGAGGTAGACCTAAGAGACTGCGAACGGTCGTCCACATACCGCCTGAACTGGTTGCTAGAGATGCTCGAAGTTTGAGACTTAACGGCATAACCAGCTGTGAACGCTAGTTCAGCCGCGCACCATTATTGCCCGCTGGTAATTGCCTCAGCGTCAGCAAATCCCACTGAGCGGGTGCACCTAAGCGGATCGGCAGAATGCTAGTGCCGACACCTGAGCTCACCCAAAGCAATCGTTCATCGTCTTCATAAAGCCCGCAAGTTGCAGCCTTAGGTGCCTCTGAGGGAACCCACAATGGGCCTAGCCAACGCAGGCTGACTTGCCCGCAATGGGTGTGACCAGCAAGTACAATGCCGCTCATCATAGGCTGGAAAGCGCCGGCAGGATCGTGGGTGATCGACAGCTTGGCTAGCGATTTACAATGATCGGGAAATGGCGTGAATTGAAATTGTTGAGTGAATAGATCGCCGAGCCCCCGAATACACAATGTGCGACCCCCAGCCCCTGTTTCGATGACATCATTATGCAGTAGCGTTATCTTTGATCGGGTAAATTCAGCGCGCCAACGATCTGGCTCAGACCAAGTTTCATAATTACCCAACACAGCGAAGGTAGGAATTGCCGTCAGTGCCTCTAGTGTGGCTATTAGTCGAGTTCGATGTGCGCCGATATTGGTAATGTCTTTTGGATGTTGCGTGTAGTCCCCGAGTAACATGACAAGATCGGGTTTTTCGGCCATGACGTTACCGATCAGCGATTCGAGAGCTGCATAGTCCTCTTCAGTATCGTCTAGATGCAAGTCACTAAGTACAGCCACACGCAGGTTCTGATGTTGAGATGTACTCCATGCCTGGTCACCTGTTATGAGTGTTCGCGTTTGCATCACGGGTACGAGGTTGCGTTGATTGGCGTTGAACAAGAGAGCCGCGATAACCAGCGCTGTAGCGGCCGTGACAACAACAGCTATACCTTTTGTCATGGGTTTAACACTCTTGGGCTTAAGCAAGAAATAGGGGGTGACATTGAGTCCTCAAAAAACACATAAGTGGGTCTTTCCTGCGCGCTTTCGTGCGGGTGTTTATAGCTGGAAGTCCTCCAAATTGGCGTCTCAGCGACTGAGAGAAGCGGTTTCCGAGATCAAAAAAGTCGCTAAAAAAGACCCGGTTACTGCCGCTGATGGCGCGGTCAAGTTACTGGAAAAGCTCTGGCCCGCTCTAGAGCATATCGATAGCTCTAGCGGCGCGCTGGGTTCGGCCGTGAACAAAGCGCTCGATGCCCTTATTCCCATAATCGTCCACGCACCCGCTGAACCCAAGATACGCGATAACTGGCTGGAGCGCTTGTGGCAAGCTATGGAAGAGGACGGGGTCGATTACCTTGCCCCTGTTGGCGATCGTTGGGGCCAGTTGTGTGGCTCAGTGTACGTTGCCAATAAGTGGGCTGAAAACCTGTTGCCGACAGTGAGGGCATGTTGGACAGATCTAAACCCCGGCAATTACTTTTACGGCACAACCGCATGCTTATCGTGTTTGCTATCGGCCAGCCGCTACGAGGAGTTACTCGACTTACTAGCATTGTATGGGAGGCCCTTTTGGCACTATCGGCGCTATGGTGTCGATGCGCTACTGGCAATGGGCAAGAAATCAGCCGCTTTAGAGTACGCAAGGGCCTCTGAGGGCTTTACAAAACCAGACGCGGCGATTGATCGGGCCTGTGAGGACATCCTCATCTCGTCGGGTCTGCATCAAGAGGCCTATCGACGCTACGGCTTGAGCGCAGCCCAGGGGAACTCGTATCTTGCTAGGTACCGGGCAGTGTCCAAGCGATACCCAATGATTGCACCCACTGATATTCTTTCCGACCTGATCGCCACCACGCCCGGCGAGGAGGGCAAGTGGTTTGCGACCGCCAAAGAGCTGAAGCTGTTTGATTTTGCGTTACAACTAGCTGAGCGAAGCCCTTGCGAACCAAAGACACTGACTCGCGCAGCAAGAGATTTTGTTGAGATTGAACCGGTGTTTGCATTTGGTGCAGCGATGTCGGCACTTCGCTGGTTGAGTCAGGGCTGGGGCTATGAGGTGACGGGTGCGGACGTGACGGAGGCCTTTGATATGGCCATCGCAGCTGCGGAGAACGCACAGATCGATGATCCGTCAAGCCAAATTCATAGGTTGATCAATCAATACAGTGGTGAAGGGGCTAGGTTTGTGAGGCAATGTTTGGCGCACAGACTCAGTATTCACTGAATAACTTGGCTAACGAGTAGCCGTTACCCACGAAACTGGGCATACCGGTTACTCGAATACAGACGCAACGGGGTCGATGAAATGAATGAGATTATTTGTCCGCACTGTCAGAAGGCGTTCAAGATTGATGAGGCCGGCTACTCTGATATTGTGAGTCAGGTACGCAACGCTGAATTTGAGCACGAGATCCACGAGCGCCTTGCTTTGGCCGAAAAGGACAAGCAGTCGGCTGTGCTGCTAGCCGAGCAGGCCGTTAAATCGGAGCTGGAAAAAGCTGCCGCCGAACAGGCGCGCCAAATCACTGAGCTAAAAGCAAAGCTTGAGGCCGGTGAGACCAGCAAGCAACTGGCGGTCACCGAAGCCCTAAAGGCCATTGAGCAAGAGCGGGACAAGTTACGCAACGACCTTCGAGAAGCGCAGCAGGCGAGAGAGGCCGCAGAGAGACTCGCCGAAGCGGAAAAACTGCGCGAGGTGCAGGCAGCATCAGCGGCGAAGGATGCGGATATTCAGAACCTGAAAAATCAGCTGTCGCAAATAACCATGGCCCAAGAATTAGCGGTGTCTAAGGCCGTCGCCCAGGTGGAGCAGGAACGCAGCGCGCTCAAGTCTCAGCTTGAGCAAGCGACGCTACAGGCGCAGCTACAAACCCAATCAATGAAAGAGCGGTACGAGCAGCAAATCAAAGATCGAGAAGATGAGCTTACGCGTTTCAAAGATATGAAGGCGAAGCTATCCACTAAAATGGTTGGGGAGACACTCGAGCAGCACTGCGAGGTGGAGTTCAATCGTATCCGTGCCACTGCCTTCCCCAGGGCGTATTTTGAGAAAGACAACGACGCCAGCACCGGTAGCAAGGGCGACTATATCTTCCGGGATGTAGACGATGCCGATACCGAGATTGTCTCGATCATGTTCGAGATGAAGAACGAGGCAGATACCACGACGACCAAGAAGAAGAACGAAGACTTCTTCAAAGAGCTGGACAAAGACCGCAACGAGAAGGGCTGTGAATACGCGGTGCTGGTCTCGCTGCTGGAGTCCGATAGTGAGCTATACAACTCTGGCATTGTGGATGTGTCTTACCGATATCCCAAGATGTACGTGATTCGGCCGCAGTTCTTCATCCCCATTATTACGCTGCTACGCAACGCTGCACTGAATGCCTTGAAGTACAAGCAAGAGTTGGCGCTGGTTCGCGCACAGAACATTGACGTCACCAACTTCGAAGCGGACTTGGATAAGTTTAAAACCGCCTTCGCCAAGAACTACGACCTGGCGTCACGCAAGTTCAACACGGCCATCGCCGAGATCGATAAGTCGATTGATCACCTCCAGAAAACCAAAGATGCACTGCTGAGCACAGACCGCAATCTACGTCTTGCCAATGACAAGGCGCAGGATGTGACCGTTAAAAAGCTGACCCGCAAGAATCCGACCATGAAGGCGGCTTTTGATGCACTTGAGGGTTAGGGGGACTGAGGTTTATGTGTACTCTGCCATTGGGCAAGCTGTCTGTTTGGTTCGTCTGTGCTATTGCGAGCGCGCTAAATGTGGGCAGGGTGTAGCTCGATTGCACTCGATTAGAGCATCTGGTCAGCGCTCGGTAAGAACAGCTTTAACTCTAACAAGCTGATATTTATCCAATTTGTAGTTTTGGCACGATAGAAGCTAACTGCTGAAGCAGCCCCATCCAAATTCATGCAAGGCAATGATGCCGACGAGTGACCCCATAAAGGTCACCCGTCGGTTTTTTTTTGATTTTTGTTTGCCTTGGTGTCTTGATCCCGCGCTTGGAAGTGCCCCCGTACTCCAGTGTCGCACTTGTGTTGGGACCTTTGTCCGTCGATTCGGACCCGTTGAAACGGACAACATCACCAAACCCCAAGAGGATGTTTATTATGGTTTTTTCCCACCGGATTCGACGCCCCATATCGGTAATAGCGATCGGTACTTTTGGTCCAATAGTGTTTGCAGCCACGCCAGCACTTGCTCAGAGCGACCTGCTCACTGAAGCATTTTCTACTGGTAAGGTGGCGCTGCGTATGCACGGGCGTGTTGAGCTTGTCGACGACGAGGCTAATACGTTAGACGATGCTTCCGGATTTACCCTGCGCACCTATCTAGGGTACGAGACAGGGGAGATCAGCCATTGGTCGGGACGCATCGCTGTCGAAAACGTGACGCATATTGTCGATGACTTCAATGTACCAGGTTACCCGTCTGAGGGTTATGACGTGATTGCCGATCCGAGCGGCACAGAAATTGACGAGGCATTTATCAAGTACACGGGATTTTCAGATACGACCCTAAAATATGGACGTCAGTACGTCACCTATCGGCCTGCACCACTACACCGTTTTATTGGTACTGTACCGTGGCGTCAGAACTGGCAGTCTATGGACGCTTTCACTATAGAGAATTCATCGATAAAAGGCCTCAAAGCCAGCTATGCTTACGTTTATAACGTCAATCGCATTTTTGGGGACAGCAATCCCAACCCTGGTCTCTCAAACGCTCCAATGAAGTCCCATCTCATCAATTTACAATATGCTGATTTGCCGTTCGGTAGTCTAGAGGGATTCTACTATCGACTTGACTACGATAACGATGAGCTACCGGCGCCGTTTACTGATCGGGAAACTTTTGGTGCCAAGCTCCAAGGCAAGCGGTCTGTGTCCGAGGGCCTGTCGACGCAGTACTTGATCGAGGCTGCACACCAGCGCGCAATTGCGGAAAATCCGACCGCGTTTGATTCGGCAAATCAGTACCGCGTTGAGCTGGGTTTAAGTAAGGACCTCTCGGGCGGCTTGATCACCGGCATTATGGGTAAGGTAGGTTTCGAGGTTTTGGAAAGCGATAACGGCATCAGTTTTTCCACACCGTTGGCAACCGTTCACGCGTTCCAGGGGTGGGCTGATCGCTTCATTGGGTTTCCGGGTGCGGGGGTGAAGGATGCTTACGCAGTCGGAATTTTCAAGTTCCCAGGCAAGTTAACGCTGCTCACTAAGTTCCATGACTTCCAGCCCGATCAAGGCAGCTTCGAATATGGGCAAGAGTTTGATCTCCAACTCACTAAGAAGATAGGGAAGTTCACGGTAGCGTTTAAACATGCCAGCTTTTTTGGAAGTGATGACGTTGAGGCTGGCCCCACCGGTATTGACAAAACCGTGTCTTGGTTCTTTGTGAACTACGTCTTGTAGAATAGGCGCGGGCGATAACACCGAACCTTGACACATGTGCTCGTGCGAGCGGCGATGAGTGCGAGTGTTTATAGGCTGTTAAATGAGTAAGCTTAGACCCGCTCACGTGCTGGCTTGCCCTTACGTGAAGGGCGAACAGTAGGTTGGTGCTCACAGCCTGTATTTCTAAGGCTCGTGACTGGGTAGAGTTTTTTAAAAGCCGTCACAAGGCTGATAAGAAATCCGCTGCGGTGGGTTCCTAGCTTTCACATATCAACACAGCGCGAGGTAACCGCTGATGACGACTGGTCTGACCAATGCCGGTCCCTGATACCCTTGACGGAGTCCGAATCATCCTTGTGGATGATCATAATCGCCGGGCCGCTGCTACGGAGAGCCAGTTAGCGGCACTGGGCTGTAAGGTGCTTGCAGTCATCCCCACTGGGGCGGGTTTATTGCGTCAAATGTCGCAGCATGAACCCGACGTCATCATTATCGCGCTGGATTCCCCAGATCGAGACGTATTGGAGAGCCTCAGTGTTGTTGCGAGCCATAACCCTCGGCCGGTAGCTATGTTTTCAGGGAAAGGAAATTCCTCTTTCATCAATGAAGCTATCCGTTCCGGTGTTTCTGCGTATCAAACCCAGGATATTTCTCCGGAGCTTGTGGAGGCGGCTATTCGCGTTGCCATAGCGCAGTTTGACGCCTTTACCAGCCTTAAATTGGAGTTGGTGGAGACGCAGCAGAAACTCGACGAGCGAAAGTGGATCGAGCGCGCCAAGGGCTTACTAATGGAGCGCGGTGAGGTATCCGAGCGGGAAGCCTTTACAGTGCTTCGGAAGGCTGCCATGGACAGAAACTGCACGCTAGCCGAGGCATCCAAGGCATACTTGGAGCTGTTGGAAAGGCAGCAGACGGGGGATTAATAATGACCATATCAACCACATTGCCCCCGGCTGAAAGGGCTTCTCTGGGGTTGGGTTTTCTCAAACTCACTGACAGCGCCCCTTTGATAATGGCTTATGAAATGGGCTTTTTTGATCAGTATGGGCTAGATGTTACGCTGCACAGAGAAGTTTCTTGGGCGAATTTACGCGACAAGCTTGTGGCTGGAGTCATCGATGCTGGGTCGCTACTAGCACCACTTCCCATTGTGACTACATTGGGTTTGGGTGGTATTCGCGAACCCTTGGTAACCGGCTTAGTGCTCAGTCTCAATGGCAACGCTATCACGATTTCGTCACAGCTTGCTGTTGAGCTGGACCTCAACATCGCCTCGGTTCATCCCGCTGTCGTTGCAACTTCGTTAGCGAAGTACATTAAAGCAACAGGACGTAGCATGACATTCGCTACGGTCCATACGTTTTCTTGTCACACGATGCTTTTAAGACATTGGCTTCAATTGGGAGGCCTGCTGGGCCGTGGTTTAGTGCGTATAGTGACGGTGCCGCCAGAGCAAATGGCGGACAGCCTTGCCAATGGGATCGTCGATGGTTATTGCGCCGGCGCACCTTGGAATACGGTTTCGGTGACTCGTGGTACGGGTGTTGTTGTCGCTACGGGCTATGACATTTGGAACAATGCTCCAGAAAAAGTGTTGGGCGTCACTGAAACGTGGCATTACTCAAATCCTAGTACGCACCTGAGGTTGCGAATGGCTTTAATGGAGGCGTGCGAATGGCTCGCGTCTTATGAGAACCGAGCCCGAGCAGCGGAGGTGTTGTCGAGGCCGGAATATCTAGATCTGCCAGTTCCGTCGTTGTGGCCTTCACTTACGGGAAACTATGTTTTTGCGCGCGGACAAGAGCCGGCACAGCAACCCCACTTTCATTTGTTTCATCGGTTTCAAGCTGGATTTCCATGGCACAGTGATGCCGAGTGGATGCTGTCACAGGTGGATGAGCTGGCTCCACCCAGTGTAGCTCGACTCAAAAATAGCAATGTGGTGTCGCAGGTATTCCGAACTGACTTATATCGAGAGGCATCAGATCAGCTGGGATGGGCGTGTCCTTCAACTGATCATCGTCCATTTGGTGTTCATGATGACCCATGGGAAGTCGAGCCGGGCATCGAATTGGGAGCAGATCGTCTGCTCAAACTCGCACAAGGTTAGTGCGCTATGTTTATGTTTGGGGCGAGAGAAAGCTCCGTCCAGTCGGGCTAAGATGCCCCTACTGGAATCAGAGTTGGATTAACTCACTGAATTTTCTCTACTTTCTAGTTTTGGCCCGAATCCTGTAACACCATAGTCAAGCGGTGGCTCCGCCGCGCTGCAATACACTATCGATATCACTCTCTCTGCGAGCAGCGAAGCTCTTCACCGCCACGGTTCATGTGGCGCGGGGAGCGTGCGATCTAGACTTAAAGAGAGAAACGATATGCCACTAGCCTTCACCGCTTTCCGCGACAAAATCAACCCATTACTTGCGGCCACATTTCTACTTACCGCGACTACGCTCGAGAGTGCTCAGGCACAATTGGGCGAGCCGGAGAAAGATGAATTGACCTTTGGGTTCATTAAGCTAACCGATATGGCCCCTATCGCGATTGCCTACGAAAACGGTTATTTCGAGGATGAGGGGCTTTACGTAGCCATTGAAGCTCAAGCCAACTGGAAGGTCCTACTCGATGGTGTCATTGACGGCCAGCTTGACGGTGCGCACATGCTCGCCGGTCAGCCGCTCGCTGCCACTATTGGTTATGGAACAGAGGCGCATATTGTGACGCCGTTTTCAATGGACCTAAATGGGAACGGGATTACGGTGTCAGAGGGTGTGTGGGCGGAGATGAAAAAGAATATACCCCACAGCGATGATAAGCCTATTCACCCCATTTCAGCCAATGCACTCAAGCCGGTGGTTAAGTCTTATAGGGACGCAGGGAAGCCTTTTAATATGGGCATGGTCTTCCCAGTTTCTACGCACAATTATGAATTGCGTTATTGGCTCGCCGCTGGAGGGATTCATCCCGGTTACTACGCCCCACACAAAGGTGATACCTCTGGTCAGATTCAGGCTGAGGCACTGCTTTCAGTAACCCCTCCTCCACAAATGCCGGCCACATTGGAGGCGGGCACCATCTATGGGTACTGTGTAGGTGAGCCTTGGAACCAGCAGGCGGTATTCAAGGGTATTGGTGTGCCTGTCATCACGGATTACGAAATTTGGAAAAACAATCCCGAAAAGGTTTTCGGAATGACAAAGGCGTTCACCGACGCTTACCCAAATACTACGATTCGAATTGTCAAAGCCTTGTTGCGTGCGGCCAAATGGCTTGATGAGAATGAAAATGGTAACCGCCATGAGGCTGTAGATATTTTATCCCGCCCCGAATACGTGGGGGCCGATCGTGAGGTCATTGCCAATTCAATGACCGGAACTTTCGAATACGAAAAGGGCGACAAACGCGAAGTACCCGACTTCAACGTTTTCTTTCGATACAACGCCACCTACCCCTATTACTCGGATGCGGTGTGGTATCTGACACAGATGCGTCGCTGGGGGCAAATTGCTGAGCCGAAGTCAGACGCCTGGTACCTCGAAACAGCTAAGAAAGTCTACGCGCCTCACATCTATCGAGCCGCAGCTGAATCACTTATCGAGGACGGCCTAATGAGTGCAAAAGACTTTGTCGATTTTGAATCAGAAACTGGCTTTAAACCCCCTCAGGGCGAATTCATCGATGGCTATGTGTTCGATGGCACCAAACCGAATGCTTACCTTGAACAGTTCCCCATTGGTCTGAAGGGGGACACGGTCCTCTAATCGCACCGTGGTGTGAATATCAATTCAGTAAACACATGAGGAGCGAAAGCATGTCAGTGACGGGGACGATGACCCAACCTGATCAGCGGTTTGAGCAGGCGTCTGGAAGACTGGGAAAGTTACTTCCAGTAAAAACCTTAGCCCCCTCGATCATCGGTTTGGTTGTTTTCTTACTTTTTTGGGCTACGGCCGCCGGGCGCATTGATACTTCGCTCGGTCAGTTTCCCGGGCCGGCGATGGTTTGGGAACAGGTGCAGGAACTTGCAAAAGAACACCGGAGGTCACGAGAAAAACAGGCAGCGTTTTACAAGCGCCAAGAGAAACGTAACGCGGCAAAGCTTGCCAAAGATCCCTCTGCAGAGGTCAAGATTCGTGCATACACGGGTCAGCCCACTTTCCTAGATCAGGTATTCACCAGCCTTTATACGGTGGCTGGAGGGTTTGGTCTCGCTACGCTTATTGCGGTGCCAGTAGGCATCATCTGCGGGCTCAATCGCGGCTTATTTCTGGCGTTGAATCCTATCATCCAGTTATTTAAGCCGGTTTCGCCCTTGGCATGGTTACCCCTTGTGACCATGGTCGTCAGCGCTACTTACGTTTCCGAAGATCCTTTTTTTGAGAAGTCATTCGTGAATTCAGCGATTACCGTGGCGTTGTGTTGCCTATGGCCAACATTGGTTAACACGATCGTCGGTGTTGTCAGCGTAGATAAAGATCTGATCAATGTCAGCCGGGTCATGGCTCTACCAACGAGTACGCATATCAGGAAAATTCTTGTGCCCGCAGCGGTGCCGATGATGTTTACCGGATTGCGTTTGTCACTGGCTACCGGCTGGATGGTGCTCATTGCTGCTGAGATGCTGGCTCAGAATCCTGGGCTGGGGAAATTCGTTTGGGATGAATTTCAGAACGGCAGCTCTCAATCACTCAGTCGCATCATGGTGGCGGTGCTCGCGATTGGCTTAATTGGCTTCGCATTGGATAAGTTGATGCTCTTACTACAACGCCGCGTGAGTTGGGACAAAAACGCAGTTTTGCGCTGATCCTGCAGGGAGGGAAATCATGGCAACAAGTTATCTTGAGCTGAGTCAAGTGGGCATCGAGTTTGACAGCAGACACGGGAAATTCCGTGCCCTCGACGACATCAACTTATCTTTGGACCGAGGTGAGTTTGTTTCACTGATCGGTCATTCAGGTTGTGGCAAGTCAACGGTTCTAAACATTGTCGCCGGTTTACATGAGGCGACTGAGGGTGGCGTTATTCTCGAGGGTAAAGAGGTGAATCGTCCTGGTCCCGATCGCGCCGTCGTATTTCAGAACCATTCGCTACTGCCCTGGCTGACCGTGTATGAAAATGTGGAACTGGCAGTTAATCGGGTTTTTAAGGGGCATAAGAGTAAGTCTGAGCGTCGCGACTGGATTCTTCATAATTTGCGACGGGTGAACATGGAACACGCGCTCGACAAATTGCCAAGTGAAATTTCCGGGGGTATGAAGCAGCGCGTTGGTATCGCCCGCTGCCTGTCTATGGAGCCTAAGGTGCTGTTGATGGATGAGCCGTTCGGAGCTCTCGATGCCCTTACTCGTGCACAACTGCAGGACTCGCTGATGGCGATTCAGGCTGAGTTGGGGAATACGGTCATTATGATCACTCACGATGTGGATGAAGCTGTGCTGCTCTCTGATCGTATCATCATGATGAGCAACGGTCCGGCGGCCACGATCTCAAAGATTCTGCCGGTCAACCTTGATCGACCCAGAGATCGCTTGGCATTGGCTGAAGATCGGGAATTTGTACGACTACGCCACGCAGTGCTTGAGTTTCTTTACGGTAATAAAAGTGAGCCAGTCACTCCGGCGGCAACGGCTTTGACTGATGATGCGGCGGTAGACAAACGAGAGAGCATAACGACTGAAAAAAACTATCGCGTGACGAGCGGTATGCGTCCACTCACTGCGATGGCCTAATCCATGTCAAAGCCACTCGTGATTGTAGGCGCAGGAATGGCCGCAGCATATTTGGTCGCATCTTTACGGGCAAACAGCACCACTGCGGGTATCGCTTTCGATCGGAAAATAATACTGATCGGTGAAGAGCCGTTTGCTTGTTACAACCGGATTTTACTGTCAAGCGTTTTGGCTCAGCGTGCAGAGCTTGGTGATCTGGAAATGATCGAAGAGGGTGCTGATCTTGATGTGCGCACCGGGAGCCGAGTCGCCCAGATTGATGCGAGCGATTGCCAGGTTTGTCTCGAGTCAGGTGAGCGCATTGCTTATGGGGACTTGGTTTTGGCGACAGGATCTAGTGTCGCCATGCCAATACAAGACGCCGACAGTGTTAAAGGTGTTCTTGGCTTCAGAACCCTCGAAGATCTACGTGAACTGCAAATTCGCGCGCGCACTTCTGAGCGCGCTATCGTGGTTGGTGCAGGACTCTTGGGTTTGGAGGCTGCGTGGGGGCTAGTGGGGTTGGGCGTTGAGGTAACCGTTGTTCATCGACAACAGCACATTCTCAATCGACAACTCGATGCTGATGCTGCTGCCGTCTTACAAACTCGATTCGAAAAAGAAGGCGTTCAGTTCCAACTTGGTAGCGGTTTAGATGAGGTTTTAGTCAATGAGGGTCATGTGGCGGGTATCGCGACGCGGGATGGGTCTCAGATTGATGGTGATCTGTTAGTAATTGCAACAGGCATTCGGCCTAACGTGGGCCTGGCCGTTGAGGCTGGCCTTGAAGTAGACCGCGGTATTTTGGTGAATGGGTGGCTAGCAACAAGTCGACCTCACATCTATGCACTGGGGGAGTGTATTCAGGCGGGCGCTGATACGTTCGGGCATGTAGCGCCCATACGTGAACAGGCAGACATACTGGGCCGCCGGCTACTGGATATCGATACCAATCCTTTCTTGGTCAGCGCTTACCCAACGCAATTAAAGATCTCGGGTCTCGATGTGTTCTCGGCTGGCGATCTGGATGAGTGTGCCGAGACGATCACGCTTGCCAGCAGTAGTCAGCAAATTTATCGACGCCTATTTATCCGAGAAAACCAATTGGTCGGCGCCATTTTGCTCGGCAGCCGGCGCAACGCCAACATGCTGGTGGATCTTATTCGCGAAGGTGTTGATATCCGCCGGTTTCGTAATCAGCTCGCATTTGGAGCACTGACACCAGGCATCATCGCGGGCCTTTGATACCGCGCCGTTTTGTTGTTGAGGAGAGCATAGTATGTCCGTATTAAAAGTAGTGGTGGTCGGCAACGGCATGGTCGGCCATCACTTCGTAACGACTTTGGCTAAAAAGGATCTCGATGTCGAAATTATCGTGTTGGGTGAAGAGCCACGAATAGCCTACGATCGAGTTCATCTTTCTGAAGTGTTCGCAGGCCGTGAAGCAAGCGACTTAGCACTAGCGAGTCTCGATACCTATGCTGAATTAGGTATAACCACTCGCCTGGGTGACCCGGTCGTTTCCCTCGACCGTGAAACTAAGGTTGTTGTTACGCAATCGGGTGCACGCTTTAACTACGACATGCTTGTGTTGGCAACAGGATCTTATCCCTTTGTTCCCCAAGTCCCTGGTGCAGATCACCCTCGCTGCCTCGAGTACCGTACAATTGAAGATCTCGAGGCTATTAAGTCGGCTGCATTGGGTAGTAAGCGCGGGGTTGTTGTTGGTGGGGGATTGTTAGGGCTTGAATGTGCCAACGCTCTACAAAATCTTGGTTTAGACACGCACGTTGTCGAGTTTGCCCCAGGTCTGATGAGTGTGCAGCTAGATGCCCCTGGTTCCCAGCAACTGCGCACAAGAATAGAAGGCCTGGGGATCACAGTTCATACCAGTAAAAACACAACAAACATAAAATCTGTTGGTTCAAAAAGCTTGCGGATGGAGTTCGCTGATGACTCTAGCCTTAATACCGACCTGATTGTTTTCTCGGCGGGTATCCGGCCTCGGGATGAGTTAGCGAAAGCGTCTGATTTAGTGACTGGTGAGCGCGGCGGTATCGTGATCAACGAACATTGCATCACCAGTGATCCAAGTATTTATGCTATCGGTGAATGTGCGCTTCATGAGGGTCGGGTCTACGGTCTTGTTGCCCCAGGGTATCGCATGGCCGAGACAGCTGCGGATCGAATTGCAGGGGGTAGTGCTTGTTTTACTGGTGCGGATATGAGCACTAAATTGAAGTTGTTGGGTGTTGATGTAGGCTCGATTGGTGATGCTCATGCGCAGACCGTGGGTGCGCAGGTTTGCGCCTTAAGTGACGAGCAAGCTGGCACCTACAAGAAAATCGTCATTTCATCTGATGGTAAAAAATTACTTGGCGCAGTGCTGATTGGTGACTGCGATAACTACGACACCCTGCTGCAATACCAACAAAACGACATCGCACTACCAGACACTCCTGTTTCTCTCATTACTCCGGCTTCGGGTACACCGCTGCTGGCCGCAAATGCACTACCAAAAACAGCCACAATCTGTTCCTGCCACAATGTTACAAAAGGCTGCATTATCGATGCGATTGAAGCCGGTTGTGGTTCCCTTGCTGACGTTAAAGCTAACACAGCGGCAAGCACGGGCTGCGGCGGTTGCGCCACCATGCTCAAGTCACTGGTTGACGACGAGTTGGCCGCACGAGGCGTCGTCATTGATAAAAGCATTTGTGAGCATTTTCCCCATACGCGTCAGGAGCTGTTTCACATTGCCAAGATTAATAGCTTGCAGTCCTTCGAAGACATGATCACGCATGCGGGCACGGGTAAGGGCTGTGATATTTGTAAACCTGCTATAGCGTCAATTATGGCGTCTCTGTGGAATGACCATATCTTGAAGCCATCTCTTGTGAGTCAGCAAGACACCAACGATACCTTCATGGCGAATATGCAGAAGGACGGCACGTACTCGGTGGTGCCGAGGATACCGGGTGGTGAAATTACACCTGAAAAGCTAATCGTCCTTGGTGAAGTTGGTAAGAAATATGATCTTTACACAAAAATTACTGGCGCTCAGCGGGTAGATTTGTTTGGCGCCCAGTTGCACCAGCTTCCAGATATATGGCGCGAGTTAACGGACGCGGGCTTCGAAACGGGCCACGCTTATGGCAAAGCGCTGCGCACAGTGAAGTCCTGCGTCGGTAGCACCTGGTGTCGTTATGGCGTCCAGGACAGCGTGGGTATGGCTATCCTCATCGAGTCTCGTTACAAGGGGCTTCGAGCACCTCACAAGATTAAGTCGGCTGTCTCCGGGTGCACACGAGAATGTGCTGAAGCTCAATCGAAGGATTTTGGTGTTATCGCCACCGAAAATGGCTGGAATCTCTATGTTGGCGGTAATGGCGGTATGCGTCCGCGGCATGCCGATTTATTTGCTACCGACCTAGATGATGCAACGCTAATTCGCTACATCGATCGTTATCTAATGTTCTACGTCAGAACCGCTGATCGTTTGCAACGCACATCGACTTGGCTGGACTCTCTCGAGGGTGGCTTGGACTACCTTAAAGAGGTCGTCATTGATGACTCACTGGGCATTGCTGCCGAGCTGGAGGAACAAATGAGCCACTTGGTGAATACCTATCAATGCGAATGGAAGACAGCCCTGGGCGATCCTGAAATGCTCAAGCGCTTCCGTCGTTTTGTGAATTCGGATGGAAATGACAAGGGTGTCCAGTTTGTACGGGAGCGGGGGCAAAAGCGTCCGGCTCGTGATGATGAACGCGACGACGTTATCGCTGTTGCCAGCTAAGGATGAATGCATATGACCGGTGTTGAAACCAAGCCCAACTGGTATCGCCTCTGCTACGTAGACGATTTGGTTCCCCAGTCGGGCGTGTGTGCTCTGTTAGAGCGCGCGGGGGAGGAGGACCAGCAGATAGCTGTGTTTTACCTCCCCGAGGAGCGGGAACAACTATTTGCGTTAGGTAACTACGACCCAGTGGGCAAAGCCTTTGTATTGTCTAGAGGCATCGTTGGCGATCTACAAGGACACCTTGTTGTTGCCTCTCCCCTGTATAAGCAGCACTTCGACCTTAGGACGGGTCGGTGCCTGGAAGATCAATCGATCAGTGTGCCTGTTTATCAAGTTCGATTGGCTGATGATCGAGTTGAGATCTGTGCGTAGTGATGTAGGTGCTCTGACGACCTGTCCTTATTGTGGGGTTGGTTGCGGTGTTATTGCGGGGGAGCAGAAGAGCGGCTTCGTGGTTGCTGGTGATACCCATCATCCGGCTAATTTTGGTCGACTCTGTGTCAAGGGTACCGCGCTTGCTGAGACATTGACTGACAACAATCGGTTGCTATTACCTGAACTCCGCGGTCAACCCACAACATGGGACACCGCCCTGACGACGGTGGCCGATGCATTTTCCGAGGCACGCAAAGCCTATGGTTCCCAGTCAATCGCGATGTACTTGTCCGGCCAGTTGTTAACCGAGGATTACTACGTCGCCAACAAACTCATGAAAGGTTTCTTGGGCAGCGCAAATGTCGATACCAATTCGAGATTGTGCATGGCATCCGCTGTAGCTGGTTACAAACGGGCTTTTGGTGAAGATGTGGTGCCTTGTAACTACGAGGACATCGAAGACTGCGAGCTGCTCCTTTTTATAGGGTCTAACGCAGCTTGGACTCATCCGGTGCTTTACCAGCGCGCAGTTTTGAGTAAACGCGAGAAACCAAACAAGCGACTTGTCGTGATTGACGTTCGGCGTACCGCGACATGTGACAGTGCCGACGACGTGCTGCTGATTCGTCCGGGGTCCGATGGGTTTCTATTCGGCGGCCTGTTTATGTTCCTAATGCAAAATGGCCATAAAGATACGGATTGGGTGGTCAACCACACCGTTGGGCTTGACGCCGCATTGGCGTCAGTGTGTGAGTTGGATATTGCCACTGTCGCTCAGCATACAGGTTTAAACGAGGCTGCTGTTCTGGCGTTTTACCGACAGTTTGCAAATAGTGAGCGGGTGCTGAGCTTCTATTCTCAGGGCATCAATCAGTCAGCGTCGGGCACAGATAAATGCAATGCAATTATCAACTGTCATTTGTTAACTGGGCGTATTGGCCGGCCAGGTATGGGGCCTTTTTCTATTACCGGGCAGCCCAATGCCATGGGCGGCCGTGAGGTCGGTGGACTCGCCAATCAGTTGGCTGCGCACATGGACTTTCGGCCTGAGGATGTCGAGCGTGTGCAACGATTTTGGGGCGCCACCGATATGGCAACAGCACCCGGATATAAAGCTGTTGAGTTATTTGAGCGCGCAGCGGATGGCGAGATTAAAGCGCTCTGGATTATGGCGACCAATCCACTAGTAAGCTTGCCTAATTCTGCCTTGATAAAACGCGCACTGGAGCGAGTCGATTTTGTCGCAGTGTCGGATTGCACCCGGCGGACTGAAACAGCCGCATTCGCCGATGTTCTCCTCCCGGCTGAACCTTGGGGCGAAAAAGACGGAACAGTCACCAATTCAGAGCGGATGATTTCTCGGCAGCGACCTTTCCGTTCTCCCCAAGGCTCAGCCCTACCCGACTGGAGAATCATTGTCGAAGTTGCTCGCCGGATGGGGTTCGGTAGGTCATTTAGTTATAAGGGACCGGCGGAGATCTTTTGCGAGCACGCCGCATTATCGGGCTTTGAAAACGGTGGAGCACGCCTCTTTGACATTGGACGGCTCTCAGATTTGGATGAGTCAGCTTATAACGAACTGCAACCTCTACAGTGGCCATTCAAAGACTGCGGTGGCCCGATACGCCCTTTTGGGGACGGCGGTTTTTCAACACACGATGGGCGAGCAAACTTTGTTGCGCTGAAGCCCTACTTGCCCGCCGCGCTAGTGGGTACCGCTAGCGAACAGACGTTTATTCTGAATACTGGGCGTTTGCGAGATCAGTGGCACACCATGACACGAACAGGGCTATCGCCCCGACTCGCTAAACATCGTGACTTTATGAGTGTATGGATCAACCCACTGGATGCCCATCAAAGAGGTTTCGCTGAAGGTGCGCCAGTCGTTATTCGTAATGAGTGTGGGTCATTTTGCGCTCTACTAAAGACCGATCCGGGGGTTCCCGGTGGCGCGTGTTTTGCGCCAATCCACTGGAGTGGTTTGTTTTCAGGTAACGCGAAAGTCAGTCAAGTTATGGCCGGTATTACCGATCCGATCTCCGGCCAGCCCGAATCCAAAGTGGCACGAGTGTCATTGAATGCTGTACAGGTGGACAGTTGGGCTTGGGTCATTACGCGGCAACCCTTCTTCGACATTTGTTCTTCGATCGACGTGACTTATTGGTCAACGATTGCTGTCGAGGGCGGTTGGTTGACACAGGTTGCCGACGTTGTGACCCCCGGAGACTTATACAAAAAGCTGCTTGTAGTTAGCAAGCGAGCTGAAGCGGCTTTCTACGAAGATGAGCGAGAGCAGGATTATCGTGCTGTTGTGAGTGCCGATGAGAATGCAGAGATCATAGTTTTCGTTGCCAGCCGCCAGAACAGGTTACTACCTCAGCCGAGCATTAGTTCGCTTTTGTCGGATTGGAGCACATGCGATCTGATCACTTGGCTTGGCGGTGCCATTGGCGAGGTTCAAGAGGAAGGCGGCATCGTTTGTAGCTGTCACGAAGTAGGGGCATTGAGCATACAGCGGGCGATCCGTCAGGGGGTCGATAACGTTGAAGCGCTAGGCAGAGAGTTACGCTGCGGAACACAGTGCGGTTCCTGCATTCCTGAATTAAGAGCCTTACTTGCCGCGCACTCGACAAAAGTCGTGGCATGAATGTGTCGGGAGAGACAAAAGCATGAGTAGCAAGAGCGGCAAAGTTTTCTTGGTTGGAGCTGGCCCGGGAGATCCTGACTTATTAACGGTGAGGGCGATGAAAACCATCGAGTCGTGTGACCTGATTCTTTATGACCACTTAGTCAGTGAACTAATCCGCGAGCTTTTTCCTACCGGTACTCCAGCGATTTATGTTGGGAAATGTAAGGAACGCCATAGCATCGCACAGGAAGATCTCAACGAGTTGCTTGTGAAGTGGTCGCGCCAATCGAAATGCATAGCGCGCTTAAAAGGTGGAGATCCCTTTGTATTTGGTCGAGGCAGCGAGGAAATGCTCGCCCTGCGTTCGGCAGGTGTGGAAGTAGAGGTTATTCCTGGAATTACCTCAGCTTCCGGTTGCAGTACTTATGCGGGTTTCCCGCTGACCCATAGAGGTTTGGCGACCGGCTGTACATTAGTCACAGCACATACTCGAAACGGTGAGAACCCTAACTGGGGCGCGTTGGCCGCTCTTGATCACACCCTGGTTTTTTATATGGGTTTGACCAAGGCGCTAGATATATCGATGGGGTTATTAAAGGCAGGCATGTCTCAGGATACCCCAGTTGCTATTGTGGAGAATGGCTGTCGTGTCGATCAACGCACGCTTGTTAGTACCCTGTGTCACCTGCCGAGCACAGTTATCGAGGAGAACGTTAAGTCACCAGCCCTGATCGTCGTCGGAGACGTCGTTTCACTTCGTGACACGCTGATCTCATCGGGTCGTAGTTGGGCAGGTGATGATACAGACCTGATGACCGCTATCGGTCAATGAACGATGGGTTGCAGCGACGTTTTATTGTCAGTTTTTGTTTATTTCTAGTCTAAAAAAGCTTGTGAGATATCGGTGCGCTTTTCCCATGCTTGCACAAAAAGCGTGCGCAATATGTATCTTAGTAGGATCAAACCCGGGTCCACGAAACTTGCGTCGATCGAACCCATGATCAAATTACGGCGTCATTGCTCAGTTTCGCTACGGCGCTTGGTGACTTGGAAAAACTGGCATAGTTGATGCTTAAGAATATAGGGGGCTGAACGCTGTAATGCTACGCGAGCCAGCTCCTTGGGTGAATCCAACGGCGGAGTCACCCCGTCTGCGGTGATCCGATCACCGAGGTGGGTGGCCTCCGGCTGATAGACATTGAACCCTGTGCCACCTAACTGTAACGCCACTGTGCAACTCAATGTTGCTGAGGCGCTACGTCCCATCCGATCGGTTCTCAGTAGACGCCTCTGCTGCGCAAATATTGCGCCGTACCTCTTAACCGAAAGGAGACGCCATATGTCTTATATTGAACCGGCCCAGTTCGCTACCAAGATGGTTGATGCGGGTGAAGCCAAAGTCTTTATGTCCACAAAGGACACTCTCATTAGGGCATATATGGCTGGTGCCATTCTTGCTCTTGCGGCTGCGTTTGCAGTGTCTATTGCCGTTAATACCGGCAACTTCCTGATCGGAGCACTACTCTTCCCTGTTGGATTTTGCACCCTCTATCTATTGGGCTTCGATTTGCTTACGGGCGTGTTCACACTTGTGCCGTTAGCACTGATTGACAAGCGGCCGGGTGTTACTCTCGGTGGCATGCTGCGTAACTGGGGGTTGGTATTCATTGGCAACTTTGGCGGTGCGTTCACGGTCGCCATTTTCATGGCCATTATTTTCACTACCGGATTTAGTCACGAGCCTAATGCCATTGGTCAAAAGATAGGTGTTATTGGTGAGGCTCGGACGGTGGGATACGCAAATGCCGGCGCCGCTGGGATGCTCACTCTATTTGTGAGGGCGGTCATGTGTAACTGGATGGTGTCTACCGGAGTCGTTGCAGCAATGATGTCCAGTTCTGTGTCCGGGAAAATTATGGCCATGTGGATGCCGATCTTGGTCTTCTTCTACCTCGGTTTTGAGCACTCAATCGTCAACATGTTTTTGTTTCCCTCTGGTCTATTGCTTGGCGGTGACTTTACTGTGATGGATTACATCTTTTGGAATGAGTTGCCAACAGTTATTGGGAACTTGGTGGGAGGCCTAACATTTGTCGGTGCAATGATTTATTCCACGCACTACAAGACCTCGCCCTCGCGACGCCCAGCTTGATGAGCCACAAGGCGTTCTAGCGACGCTTTCATCTCGCTGTTTTTCAAAAGTGATAAGCCGGTATTGATGCCGGCTCCCTTCATACACCGTCGAATGTGAATCTAAGTGCAAAGGAGACACCCATGTCATCAGATGTGATAACACCCATTATGGAGAAAGAAGACGTTACTGCCATGATCATCGCGCGTAAGCGTGAGCGAGGCCTAACCTGGGCTGCCATTGCCGAGGCGATATCGATGTCGCCGGTGTGGTCTCATTCGGCGGCTATGGGAATGCAAGCCATGCCAAGCGAAAAAGCCGCGGCGTTGGTCGAATTTCTGGACTTACCCCTTGAGGCTAAACTCGTTTTAGAAGAATCACCGACAAAGATCTGGGAGCAAACTGTGCCAACGGACCCATGCATTTATCGACTGTATGAGATCGTTGGCATCTACGGTCCCACCATAAAGGCGCTTATCCACGAAGAGTTTGGTGATGGCATTATGTCGGCCATTGATTTTGATATGAATATCACTCGACTGTCTAATCCAAAAGGTGACCGGGTTAAAATCGAGATGTCTGGCAAGTTCTTGAATTACAACGCTTGGTGATGGGCATGAAGAGCGGCACGCATCGTTGCCAGAGGCAGATAGTTATCTGCCTCTTTTCTTTTGTTGGATGGGAGTTTTACCGTTGCCGCCTACATTGCAAGTAGAGGTTGGGCAATATTCTGCGGCAGGAAGAAAAACCGTCAACCAAGACGCAATGGCCCTTCGTGTTGCCGAAGGCTTTGAGCAAGCGGTCAAAGGTACCGTGCTTGCTGTCGCTGACGGTATCAGCAGCAGTCCTCGCAGTCAGGTAGCCTCTGAGATCACCGTCACTACTCTGCTTGAGGATTACTATGCGACGCCACAGGCCTGGACGGTAAAAACATCGGTTCGTCGAGTGATTGAGTCGCTCAATAGCTGGTTATTCGCACAGAACCGCCACGCTCGCACATCAGACCTCAATCAGGGTTTAGTCTGTACGCTAACCGCACTGGTGCTTAAAGGCCATCACGCCCACATCTTTCATGTGGGTGACAGTCGTGTATCTCAGGTTTTGGGGACTAGCCTTGAGCCGCTGACGGATGACCATATCAGCTACATCTCAGAAGACCGCTTTTTGCTGGCGCGTGCTGTGGGTGCGCAGGCGCAGATTGAAATCGATTACCTTTGCATCGATATCAGGCCCGGCGATGTGTTTTTGCTAACGACCGATGGCGTTCACGAGCACATCACCGGCGTTGATGTAGCGGAAGCAATGACACTTGCTAATTTAGATTTGGCGTGTAGGCAACTCGCGGAGAAAGCCCTTGCAGCCGGTAGTCCCGACAACGTTACCGCTCAAGTTGTGCGCGTTGTTGGCTTGCCTGACGAGATGCCCAAGGTGGCTGATCATGTTCTGCCTGTTCCAAATGACTTAGTGCCCGGTTCTAGCATTGATGGTTTAGAGATACTGAAGGAGCTTCATCATTCATCACGCAGTCGCATTTTGCTTGCTCGACAAGCTGATGGTGTCAGCGTCGTCATTAAGATGCCCGGTCTGGAGACCGGCCAAGACCCCGACTATCTTCAACGTTTTCTCTTCGAAGAGTGGGTGGCTCGCAAGGTTAACTCTAACCATTTGGTGAAGGCCGCTGCGGAGCGCACGCGCTCAGCCAGCTATGTGGCATTAGAATATGTTGAAGGCACGACTCTGAGACAGTGGATGCTAGATCATCCGCAGCCAGAACTTGAAACAGTACGAAAGATTATTGAGCAGTTGGTATCAGGGTTGCGAGCCTTGCATCGACTGGAAGTGATCCATCAAGACCTACGTCCTGAAAATGTGATGATCGATTCACATGGTGCCGTGAGGATTATTGACCTGGGATCTGTCGCCGTGCCCGGCCTTGAAGAAGCAATGCCAGGCTTGTTGGGTACCATGCCTGGTACATTTCAGTATACAGCGCCCGAATATCTTTCAGGCGAACCGATTACATGGCGCGCCGATCAATATTCTCTTGGCGTCATTGCTTACGAAATGCTAACGGGCGAACTGCCATACGGATCGCAGGTAGCCAAGGTACGTACACGTGCCGATCAGAAAAGACTGCGTTATAGGGACGCAGACAACAGCGATAACGGTATTCCTGAGTGGCTTAACTTCGCCCTCGCCACAGCCTGTCATCGGGACTCGTATCGTCGCTATGATGCGCTTTCCGAGTTTGTCGCTGACTTGCGGAAACCTAGTAGTCGTTTTAAGCCGCGATCGAAACGGCCACTGATGGAGTCGCACCCGGTCAAAGTATGGCAGGCCATAGCGTTTCTGCAGTTCTTAATTATCCTCTGGCTCTTAATGGCTGACTCAATGATGTAAGCCATGAACCGGGTAGTTTGCCGAAGAGACGTTGGTTGAGTGCCCGAGCTACCCACGGGTGGCGACGTTAAGTTCTGCCAACGGACCATTTAGATCGAATCGCTCGCCAGTTGGATATGTTGGATGCTGCGGTGATTGTTGAGGATCTGGATAAACCTGGCTGGGGGCTTCACCCACTTAAAGGGGATCGAAAGGGCGTGTGGGCATTGAAGGTCAACGGGCCATGACGGCAAACCTGGGGTCTTGGCGGCCCAAGAAAGCAGTGACTGAGGGGGTCTTGAAAACTTGCAAAGGTCAGGCCGCTTAGTGGCGAACTTTCAGTTCGAGCGGCCCGAGTTCGCGCTCGCATCTTTGCAAATCTAAGGTCGAGAGGTCCACAGGGCGCTTCTCTAGGTTGTTTGATGAGAACAATGAACCCTAGGGTCCGATGGCTCTCACGGTTTCCTGCAGAGCCATTTTTATCTGCTCAAACTCCGAACGCCGGGTCCTACGGCAGCTTTTGGCTCGAGGGCATCATCGATAAAGCGCTCGACGTCCACCAACAAACGACTGATCGGTGTCGATACAACCGCCGCTCCGTCTATCGCGAATAGTTCATCGGTGAACCAATCCGTGAGTCGGCTTAGTTCAGCGTCGACAGCGGGTAGGTTGGTATACGTAGACCGCTCTGAGGCTGGAATGGTCGTGCCCGCATGGGGA
>CAJXNM010000030.1 GCA_913057135.1 uncultured Halieaceae bacterium | reverse complement strand
GGGCCATAGCTCAGCTGGGAGAGCGCAACACTGGCAGTGTTGAGGTCGGCGGTTCGATCCCGCCTGGCTCCACCAAACAAAACTTCTGAAAAAACAACATGTTGAGTCGCTTTTGCGGCTTTTTTTGTGCCCTTTTGAGCCGACCCCAACACTGCTTGAGAGCACCCGAAAACACCCTATATACTCGTTTGGTGCTACCCACGAGCTACCCATGAGGTGTTTCTGATGGAATTGAAGGTCAACAAATCGTCAATCGAGGCCGCTATTAACTCCGCTGGAGACGATCGCGTGGAGTACAAGCTACTCGATAGGAATGGGTTTCCAATCCCCAATATCAGACTGCGGGTTTCCAAGCACAAGGTGACGCTCACAGCTACCCGCCGACACGAGGGCAAACAGCGCCGAGCGTCGATTGCTATCAACAAGCGAGACGTCCCCAACGCCAGCGAATTGAATGACATGATCGACGGCATTTGGAGCGAAAAGATCGAGAAACCGGTATTAGCGCCAAGTCTTACGAAGTTGTGTGAGGATATGCTGGAAAGGTCAGACCTCAAGACCCAATCCATAACAAACTACCGAACAGCGATTAAGCGCGTGGCCGAACACACTTACGACAAAGCGCCTGCTTCGCCACGAGAGATTTCAGATATCCATCACAGCATTACCCTTGATTACGGGCCCAGTGCAGCGAACACCGCACTAAAAGTAGCCCGCCGAGTCATTCGTTTCGGAAGAGCAATGGGTCACGATATTCCCGAATGGCCTACAGAGGCGGTTAGTGTTGCTAAGACGTGGCACAAAGAGCAGCCGCGAGATCGGCGACTGACTGCGACCGAGATCGCCCCAGCTTGGAATGCAGACTTACCAGAGCCGTGGGGGCGCTTGCTCAGATTTTTACTCCTTACTGGCTTCAGGCGTAACGAGGCGCTTAGGGCAGAGCAGCTGGGTGATCAGTTTGTTGTGCCTGACACCAAGAATGGCACGACGCATCGTATACCAGCCACCGATGCAGCAATGACCGCTTGGGCCGGTGGCTTTGGTGTGAAATGTGCAAAGCCCATGACAAAGTTTTTGAAGAAGCAGACTGGCCTTACTTTGTCGCCGCACGATTGCCGCCGCACTTTTGCAAGCACCGCAGTAATGGCCGGAGTCCAACAGCATGTGGTCAGTCACTTGCTGAATCACCGCAGTGCGTTGTCGACAGTAACGTCAGGCTACCAAGGTCGCCCCGATGACGACGTGTTACGACGGGCGCTGCTTGACATAGAAGCTACATACAAAGCACTAGGCGCTTCAGTGGAATAGTGAGATGTTGCTGGGAATCATGGCGTCGTGTAGAGTGTTGATTGACCTCGTGGAGTCGAGGTGGGCAGACGCGCAGCCACCGCTGAGACGTGGTTGAACTCCCGCAAAGAAGCCCTAAACAAGAAATTGGAGAGAAAACGATGACTTTTTTAATTAGGGTCTCGGTTGTCTCCTAGTCGAACTGAAAGGCGAAGCCGTGGCCCTCAAAATGAGGATTAGACGTCATGGCGGTGATTCCTGAATCTAAATTGTTTCCCGGCTGTAAACGCTATCTGTCGGTGCGCGAAGCGGCGTGCCTGCTGGATATGACCGAGCAGACCATCCGCAACCGTATATACAAAGGTCGCTTTAAAGTGATCTCGCTCGGGCAGCGCGGCAACATTATCGACATCGACAGCAGCCTAGCTGAAGCAAACCCACACCAATAAAAAGCCGCGCTACGGGAGCAGTCCGTAACGCGGCTCTTTGGATGCCATGACCTTCGGCGACGCAGAGGACGAATCTGCCCGTCAATTCTAGCAGCCAACCCGCTTAGATGCTTCCGCGCGGCTCTCTTAAAAGGAGAGTCACGAGATGACATGTAAAGCATCAGAGTGGCATACCCCCACTCATCGCCCGACTGATCGTTACACCACGATCAGCTTCGGCAAACACGCAGGCCAAACGCTTTGGACGCTTCTGGATAGCGATCCATCATATTTGCTATGGCTGTGCACTAACCCTTTCGTTCATCAACACCACCCCGATCTGTGGCGCTGGCTCTGTACGTACCGCGAGTTCGTCATCGCGGAGGCTATGCAAGCGATGGAGGATCGAGCATGAGTGATGAAAAAACACTGTGCCCCATTTACATCTTCGAGGTGGCGAAATACCGCAACAAAAAGGCCCGACATGACTTAGAGCCAGCAATGAAGATAGGGGTCAAAACTGGGCGCAAGGTGCGAGCCATTGCTACTGTCATGGTGTTCGACATTGAGCGAGAAATTTGGAGCTACTACCACGCGCCCGCAATGCACAGAGTCAGCGATGCGATAGGACAGGCAATCATGCTTGTAAAGAGACGCAATGGCTCCCCTCTGTTCCTTTACAGCGGCTCGCGTCACTTCAAACGCCCCATTAAAGAAATGGTGCACGACGGCTTTATCCCGATGGATCCAAAAAGCGAATGGCGTGTCGTTGATGCATCGAATGAGGAGGCGTTTTATGAGTGACGTTCTACTCGCTTATGGCTTGTACGATACGCACATAGAAGCGAACGCACCCTATGACACCATCTCTATTCTGGAGATAGAGGAGATGCTGAAGAATCCCCAGTCCGTCGGAAAGAATGAAGCGAAATTCATCATTCCATCGACCTATCACGAGTTCGATGGGCGTGTTCATGCCGTTCAGAGCGAGCATGGACATTACGTCATGCTGGCGGGCGACATTGATGTCGGAAGTCCAGCGCTTGATGAGGTGAAACGCGCCATCGCTTCGGTCTACGGCAACGTGCTGTGCTACATCTACAGCAGTCGCCGAGCGAGTGAGATCGTCAGGAAATGGCGCTATTTAGTACCACTTCGTGAGCCACTCAGTGGCGATATGTATAGCTTCGTCCAGCGAGCAGCATTCGATGCAATGGCTGAGCAGGGAATTCAATGTGACCGAAAGCTGGAGTGCACAGGCCAACCAGTCTTTCTACCCAATAAGGCAAAGGGCGGCTTCTATAAAAGTGAGATCGTCACGGCAGAGGTGTTTGATCTCAAGCAATCGAATCTCTATCAGCGGGCTCTAGTGCTGCGCGAAGAAGAAGTGAGAGCGGTAGAAAAGGCGAAGCAACAGGCCGCAGCCAAGATTGCCAATAGGCAGCTAGCGTCCCACAAGTCAGATAGTCCCATTGATACGTTCAACAAGAAAAACGCTATTGCTAACTTGCTTGAGGGGTATGGCTACAGACGCAAAGGTGAGTCATCAAGCTGGCAGTCACCACAGCAGCAGAGTGGATCGTTCGCGACGAGAGACTTCGGCGATTATTGGGTCAGCTTGTCAGGCAGCGATTCAGCCGCTGGGCTAGGCGCACCTTGCACCTCTGGCTGTTACGGCGATGCGTTCGACTTATTTTGCTTCTACGAATACGGAAATGATCGTGATGCGGCACTCAATGCGCTGCGCCTTGATAAGCCGGTGTGCTGTGACTACAGCGATACTGACTTCGATGATGAGACTAACAAGGATGCGTCCGATGGCCTTGTAGGCGAGCTAACACCGCTGGATCGCTTGTTGGCGATTACCTCGACTGCCAATCGAGACGAGATCAAGCGTCTCGTCACGAACACAGACTTTGCAATAAAGGACATCGCACCAGGCGGTTCGATGTCAGTTTGGTATGGCAAACCAAACGCTGGGAAAACGCTTGTCATGCTCGCGCTAGTGCGGCGAGAGATTAACGATGGGCGATTACGTCCCGACAATGTGTTCTACATTAACGAAGATGACAGCTTAGAGGGCTACGACCAAAAGGCTGATCTGGCCCAAGATTGGGGCATCAACCAATTGAGTTCGACCTTTGCCCCTGCTGAATCGCCGATCAAGGGTCCAGTTGATCTCGTCAAAACGCTGCGGGCGATGGCTGACCACAAGCAGTGCGAGGGTAAGCTCTTCATCTTCGACACACTCAAGAAATTCTGCGACCTGATGCACAAGGACCGCACCAAGGAGTTTTTCACGGTGCTGAGGCGAATAACAGCTAACGGGGGCACTGTGATCTTACTCGGTCATGCGAATAAACACCTCGATGCTGATGGCAATGTTGTCTTTGAGGGTGTGCAGGATGTCGCCAATGACATCGACATCATGTATGCCTTTCAGGCCGCTACTGATCGCACTGAATCAAGGCAACAAGTTGTCATTTCGAACGTGAAAGATCGTGGGCGCGTTATGATGAAGTTCGCTGTCGAGTACACCAAGTCTGAGTTTCACACCTACGAAGAAATGCTGGCCAGCGTTCATTTCGTTGACGAGGCGGGGGCAGATCATGCCCTCGCAAAGGCGAAGGTTAGGGAGGCCATCGAGCGCCGTAAGGATGAGTGGCTGTTTATCAAAGATCGAATCGGTCATGCGAATCTCAACACATCTCGGCAAGAGCTTTTGAGCGCGTTAGATGACAAATCTCTGAATAAGAATGGTCTTACAGAGAAGGTTCTGCGCACTTCGCTCAGCCAATTTGTAAAAGTCGGATTACTCACCCAGACATATGACCGAATGAGCAATAACGCCGCCGTGTTCCGAGTGTCAACAAAATGGGTCAGCGAGTTTTGCTAACCACTTTGCCCACAAAAAAAGGGGGTGGGGCAAACGGGCAAACTGGGCAACCCAGCGCCTGCGCAGTTTTGTTGAAAACGGCTAAAACCCCTATCGCTATAGAGTTTGCCCACTTTGCCCACTTGGCCCATTTGGCCGACCCATCTTTTAGACCCCGACGAAACAAATTGTTGCAAACCCCAACGATGGCACCTATCGGGGGTGACACCGACGGGAACAAGAAACAACAATCCAATGTAGGAAACGAACATGAACTACCAATACCGAGATGACCTAGAGCCAATGGTCGAGAAGGCGAGACAACTGATCGACCCAACAGTGGGGTACGCCCAGATCGCGCTTCAACAGATGCACCGCGAGTTCGCCCCCGATGGCCGCATTAACTTCTGCTGGGTTTGGCTCGCTATTTAGGCGCTTTGAACACCCTTATTTCTCAGTATCATTTTCGTAATCAGGTGGTGGAATCACTTCAAAAGCATAAGACTTATATTGATTGTGTTGTCTGAAATTGATTACGCGAGCACCGTCGCCGTACTCGTCGTTGGCAAACTCCTTGGCAGCTGCAAGCCATTTTTCTTGGACATCCCCGTCAAAGAGCGTTGATATGCCTAGCGTTACACCGACGAGTACAGAGTCTCCATATGCTTCGGCCGTGTCCTCTGCTAATACATGGTTATACGGGCTCTTCACGCTAGTCATTAAGCAAAAAGTTTCATTTAACTTTTTAGATGTCCAATTTTCACCAGGGCACGCAAAGATAGTTTCCGCAGTGTTAGATCCATACTCTTCGGCCTGACGCGTGGCTGCGCAACCACTAAAAATTCCTAGGGTGCACACTACGATCGAGTATCGCAAAGCCTCACGCGAAAACATTGCTTTCTCCTTTAAAGTCTTTTTACTCAATGCCGAGGCGCTTGCTTTTAACGCCATGCTCTCAGAGCAGTATAGACGGGCTCGTTTTTCAACGGAATACGCTATTAGCTTATGTGGTTGGTAAAACGCACGGTCCGCTTGCCAGTTACTTTCCAGCGTTTCCATTACGGGGTCGTAGCTGGCGCAGGATTTTGACACTGCAAGGGTAGCCGCAAATCGGAAAAAGAGATTATGGCTACACAGGGTTTTGCACTGGGTTATTCACAACTTTTTACTTGAATGGCCCGATAGGCCAGCGATACTAATATGGCTGGGTTCTGGCAAGGACCGATCGCCTAGGTGGGGACGCCGACGGCTGCGAAAACACAGATATCTGCTCGATTAAGAGTAGGTTTTTTTATGTGGGCGCAGCTAGGAGGAGTTTTCTTATGCCCCACCAATCGAAAGAAAATCGCGCATTACAGGATGGTGTCTTTGACGCTGTAATTGCGACGGAATATCCCGTCCCACGCAGTTACGGATCAGAGATTCTTGCAATTACTGCTGATGCTGTCGATCTCACACGCTTCCCGCTGCCTGTGCTGGTGCTTCATGAGATGAAGCAGCTGCCCATCGGTGTGGCTCGCAATCCAACAATCGCCGATGGCCAACTTCGCGCCGAGGTGTATCTATCAGATTCAGAGCAAGCCCTGCGGGTAGGCAAAGATATTGCCGACGGCGTGCTTCAGCATGTCAGCGTCGGATATTCAATTCAAGACACACAAAATGGGCCGGATGGCGAGACACGGGTTACGAAATGGCAGCCACACGAGCTGTCGGTTGTATCAGTGCCAGCCGATCCATTCGCAAGAATTTCCAAGAGAGGTAAACGCCAAATGGAAAACAAGTCTGAATCACGCGGCGATGTAAAGGCCGTACAACGTAACGCTGCTGAGATCATGGAGCTCGCAGCGCGACACAATTTAACCAACGAGGGTGTAAAAGCACTGCGCGATGGTGAAAGCATTGAGCAGTTCAGATCATTTGTACTCGATCAGATTGGGAGCAAAGGAGCTCTTGGTATTTCGTTTGAATCCCCCTTGGGCCTTACAAGACAAGAGGCGCAACAATTCAGTTTTGCTCGGGCGATCACTGCACAAGCCACCGGCGATTGGTCAGACGCTAGCTTTGAGCAGGCAGTCCTGCGGGAGACCCGCAACCAGACAACCCGCTCGAATAGCTTTGTCGTGCCTAATGAAATCCTGACGCGCGACATTACCAAGACGGGGGCACCGTCAATGGTTGGAACAGACCATATGGCATCCAGCTTCATCGACTTCCTATACAAGCAGAGTTCAGTGCTTGGACGCTGTACTGTGATGTCTGGTTTAAGCGGTGATATTGCGATCCCTAGGTTAGCAGGCACGGCCACTGCTGGCTGGTACAGCGAACAAGGCACTATCACTGCAAGTACACCTAGCTTTGATAACGTGGTGCTGCGCCCAGAGGTGCTAGCAGCGATGGTGAGCTACTCACGCAAGCTACTCGCGCAGTCTCAACCCAATGTCGAATCTATCGTTCGCCGAGACTTAGCCACTGTTCTATCTCTCGAGATGGAGCGGGCTGTTATCAACGGCAGCGGCATCGACAATGAGCCGACTGGCATTTTGAATACTGCCGGCGTGACGTCTATTGCGTTGGGAACACCAGACGGCGGTCAGCCCAGCTGGACTGGATTGCTACGGCTGATCGAGGCTGTTGCTTCAGCCAATGCTGATACAGGCGGCGCTTTCATTATCAACAGTGCCACCGAGGCATATCTCCGCCAAAAGCAGCGCATCGCCGCTACCGATAGCGTGTTTGTGCTGGACAGCACTAGCGGCGAGGGTATCGCTGGGCGTGAGGTGATTGTCTCTAACAACGTCCCCAGCGATCTCACCAAGGGCGCTGGTACTGATCTGTCGGCGATCATCTATGGCGATCTGAGCCATGTATTGCTCGGCCAGTGGGGGGGGTTGGAAATTATCGTCGACCCCTACACCGACCTACAGACCAGCACCATACGGGTTGCGGCCTTTATGCACTGTGATATTGGCTTACGCCATACAGAAGCATTTGCGTTCCATCCCGACGCGGATGTGAGCCTGTAAGAGTTAGTTCGCAAGGGCTAGCAGCAGTTGCCGGCACTGCGCCAAAAGCCGGCATTTATTTTCGTGCGGGGCCGGACATAGCCCTTCCTTAGCCGATGACCGCTCGGTGCACAAAACGCGGAAGCCACACGCCTACAGCCGGAATACGGGCCGGTGCTGGGGTGAGCCAACCAGTTTGCTCCGCTGGTGGTGGCGCAAAGGAGCTTTCTTCGAAAGGAGAGAACGATGGACTATGCAATGACCCACGCAGAAATATCGCGTGAGATGGGGATTAGCCGCGCAAGAGTTCAGCAGTTAGAGCGTAGCGCGATGAAGAAGCTGGCAGAAGCGCTTAAGGAGCGCGGTATCACTGGTGATGCTGTTCAAGATCAACTCGATAGCAAGGCGCTTGAAGCTGAAATGAAATGGTAAACACGCCTCTTAACTTGCGTTAGTTAGCTAAATTTGCCGCGACTGTTCTTGCTTCGCTACCTCATCGGCCTCGTATTTTTTCTGCTTTTGCAAGATTTCTAGACGCTTAGCTTCCACGGCCTCAGGCGTGGGAAGTATTTCGCAGCCATACTTTTGAGAGCGACGATGTTGATCGAATTCTTGGACCTTAAGTGTATCTCGGCGAAACTCAATACCTGTTGAGAGCAGGCCGTTTACTTCAAAGAAGTTTTGAGATCGAAGTAAGTTTGAGTCAAGTTTATCGACGTTCATGTAGCGCCACTCCGAGTTTAGATCGAGGCGCTGGAAAGATTGAGCGTTGTCACGCTCGCTAAAGTAAGAGAAATGCATCGCGGTGTTAGCGGTGTCAAAGACTAGCAGCTTTTGCTCGAACATCGGTTCTCTCTCGATCATGGTATAGCCGACAAAGATAGGTGCCGCGTAGCAATCAAGAAACTTAAGCACTCTTGGTTTGAGGTTTTTTGGTACGTGCTCTCCGTAGGAGTTTTTCTCTCCACATCCTGTTACGGCGATGAATACCAGCGGTAATATGGCTAGCTTCCACATTATTGATATTTGGCTACAGCCCACCCGTTTTTTTCAAGATAAGTTTTTTCACCAAACTAAGGTGAATTAGTCGGTGAAATGCAAGGCTAGCAGAAAAAGTAGGTAAAGCGCGGATTGCGTGTACTGCGCATTTTAAAAGCATTGCTGTCCTAGTTTGGATTGCAAATGTGCTACCCAGAAGCTACCCAGATCCTCAAAAACCCTTTAAATAGTGTAAATTTTTAACACTGGCAGTGTTGAGGTCGGCGGTTCGATCCCGCCTGGCTCCACCAAATCACAGACCCTCGAGCGAGAGCTCGGGGGTTTTTGCTTTTTACGGCGCATATTTAGTCTGACCGCGGTTTTTTTCACGGTATAGCTCACCGTATTTTTCTTTGTCATAGTGCGCACTTGACGGAAAAATAATAAGAGGTGAGCGATGTACACCACACTAGACCATCGCATAACCCAGTGGGTTAACCGAGGCCTCTGGGGTGATCGGACCTTGTGCGATCACTTGGCTTTGCAAGTCGACCTGCGCCCTCAGCAGCTAGCGGTGATCGATCCGGCCAACCGCAGTGAATTGACTCAGGGTGATCCCCTTCGTCTCACCTATGCCGAGTTAGATGCCGCCAGCGACGCCTTGGCGCTTGACCTTATTGACTGGGGCGTGGGTCATAGACAGTGCGTGATGCTACAAATGCCCAACGTGGTGGAGTTGGTGGTTTGCTATTTCGCACTCAGTAAGTTGGGTGTGGTTGTTTCGCCCCTGCCCGTGCAGTACCAAGCCCATGAAATTAGCACCCTGTCGAAGGTATTCGGTGCCGATTGGTTTATCGGACTCAACGATTTTAAAGGCGTCAATCTGGCGTCGAATGGCACTGCTGCGGTGGCTTCTTCTGATCGCATCATTAGCATCGGTATTGATATTCGATTGCGCGCGCAAAGTGGCTTAAGCAGCGATGAAAGCGCTCGTTTAGCGCTCTATCGTGCAGCACACCCCACCGATGCCAATGCCATCTTTACCGTGTGTTGGACCTCGGGTACCACTGGAACACCGAAGGGTGTACCAAGGTCACACAACATGTGGCTATCTTCGGGGGACGCCACCGCTGCGGGCATTGGCTTTAAAGCTGGTGATGTGTTGCTGAACCCATTTCCGATGGTGAATATGTCGGCGCTGGGCGGGTTTTTGTTTCCCGCCACCACCAACGGCTGCACATTGGTACTGCACCATCCCTTGGATGTGCCGGTGTTTCTGCAACAGATTCAGCAAGAGAGTGTCTGCTTCACCATAGCGCCACCGGCGCTACTTAATCGCCTTGCAAAGATGCCCGAGCTTTGGCGTCGTTTTGATTTCCCGCACTTAAGAGCCATCGGATCTGGCTCCGCCCCCCTTTCCCCCGACATGATTCGGACCTTTGAGCGCGACTACGGCGTATCGGTGTACAACATCTATGGTTCTAATGAGGGTATCGCGTTTATAACAGCACCCGACCTTGTGCCAGACCCAGAGCAGCGCGCCGTCATGTTTTGCCACGGACCTTGTAACAATGTAGACCCGATATCCATCATGTCCTCGCTCATAACCAAGGTAATCGACCCTGATACGGGCACAGAACTTGACACTCCCGGGGCTACTGGTGAGCTTTGTGTGTCGGGGCCTACGGTCTTTGACGGTTATTTAGGGCTAGAGAGCACATCGGTATTTACCGACGATGGATTTTTTCGCACCGGCGATTTGGTGGAAATATCAGGTGAGGCGGGCGAGTTCTACCGCATAGTCGGGCGTTTGAAAGACATTATTAACCGGGGCGGGATGAAGATATCCCCTGCCGAGTTGGATAGCTTACTTGAGGGGTATCCCGGGATCGCTGAGTTGGCGGTATGTGCCGTTGCCGATGAGGAGTTAGGTGAGCGGGTAGCCGTTTGTGTGGTTATGCAAGAGGGCGCCCTTGAGCCTACCCTGACAGAACTGTGCCGCTTTTTACAGAGCAAGGGAGTGGCTAAGTTCAAGTGGCCAGAGCGACTTCATGTCATGGCTTCTTTGCCGAGAAATCCACTGGGTAAAGTGCTGAGGCACGAACTATTGATGCAGCGATAATTGGTCGATTTTACGTTCAATCTGGTTGAGCATGGCCAGATATCTCGGGTCGTCAATATCACCGTAAGTGCGGTTAAAGTCAGCTTCACTCATTATTTGTGGAATGCCATCGTAAGACACGATGACGTCACGCTCGGCCTGCACTCGAGCCCGTAGTGCCGGCCAATCTTGAAGACTGGCACCCATGAACAGGTTGGACATGCGAATCCCCGAATTATTGGCTGCGATATCGGTGAAATCAAAGCCTCCGGCTTTGAGGGTGTCATTGAGCTCCTTGTATTCGCCGACAGACACGGAAAAACCCCGATTTGAAGCCGCTTGTATCGCGGCAGCAGTGGTGAAGTGGCGCCTGCTATCGATTCGATCGTTGAGGGTCAGATTTGAGCAATTTTTAGTCCAGGCTCTGCCGTTGTCTAAATCACCCGTCACCAGCCCGCCGAACATCGAAAAGTCTTTAGCACCGCAAATCAGTGTCAGCGCGAACATCGCCGAGGTGTAGGCGTTATCGGCACTTTCTTGCTCGGCACCGTCTTCTGCTGCCGCTAAGGTGAATGCCAAATAGGGCAGGTAGCTACCCTCTGTGGGTAACTCTCCATTCTCCATGGCCTCTCGAATAAGGTAGTAATAGCGAGTGATTTCATCAACGCTCGGCATTGCTCGTCCGCGCAATGTACCGAAAACGCCGCGCATAATACCGTTACCACCGACTTGATCCATGGCCAGTACGAAGCGCAAGTTTGACCCGTCGATGGTCATCTGTTTCGCAGCGGAAGTTACGGCGTCGCCAAGGTGATTACCAAAAACGAGATTGGCACCTGTTCGAAGCACGGCAAGTGTTACGCTCGGTGGTAACTGTATCGGCCCCACCTGAGCACGGGATAATTTGAAGTCGCCCTCAAAGGAGGGGGCCGCCAGTGTAACGTTGAGCCATTGTCCGCTACCCGTGAAGGGGACTGGAATCGATGCATGTCCAATGACCTCATCGAAGGATGGCTCCATTTGCCCACGGAAGCCGGGAATAAGTCGAGCTCCCAACTTCAGCGTCCCGTTCAGCGCCGCTAAATCGGTAGTAAAAGGCGCTGGCTCACCGGTTTGGGTATTAAGTGCTAGGCGTACGCCGCGGACAAAGCGTTTGGCCTGTTGGACATCGGTGGGGCTGGGTGGCGTCTGTTCTTTGACAATGGGCGTAGGCTGCACAACGACGACCAAGGCCACTGTTGCCAACAACAAGGCGGCAAAGGCACCGAACAAAGTCCATTTGAGAACGTTCGCTAGCATATTAACCTACAGGGCAATACGTGGGTCCGTGCCTAGACCACTGCCGTAGATGACCGCATTGAGCCACAAACGGTTGGTACCACGCGCCGCGCCCCTAAAATTAGGCTGTCCCGAGAACAAAATGATCTGACCCTTGCCCACCGATTCCCGTGTCAAATAGGCAGAATTGGCAATCCGCTGCGCTGCCTCTGGCCACAGCATACCGCTCATACGGACTTTTAATTCCACCCCTTTGGGCAGGGTTGACCAGTTAACGACGGTCGCTTCTGTGATCTCATCGTTGTCCCTCAGTACCCCGACGCGCACTACAGCCTCCGCAGCGCCATCAGTCATTAGTACGGGTTGCTTGGCATACAACAGGGGCAGCTCGGCAGGTGTCCCGAAGGTCAACCAATGTTGCTCATCGACACGTCCGGCGACCATAGCGCCCGAGGGCATGAAGAGGGTCTGCCATTTATCGCGTCTCTCAAGCTCTTTTTCATCGAGGCGATCGAGGTCGCTGTCCCACGGATAGCTGATCTCACCGCTCAGCGTATTGGCATTGACGAGCCCCATATCGACAGTGCTGTCGCTCGCTAAGCGCTGACGCTGCAGCGCAATATCGTAGTCTTGGGCTTTATCGAAGGTGTCAGCGATCGTGCGAACGCTACCTAATCCCTCGTCCTGGGCAACCGCCCCAGCGCTTTGTCCGTGAGCAATCAGTGTGCCCCCTTGCTTAACCCAATCGAGCAAAGCTGTGCGCTCTGCGCTAGTGAGTGTTCGATAGCCACTGGGCATGATGATGGTGTTGTAGCGGCTTAAATCGGCACCGCTCAAGTAAGCCGCATTCAATTGACTGTGTCGAATGCCTAACGCGCTATCTAGGGCCCACCAGCTGACCCCCACATCGTAGCTGCTGAAGCCCGTGTGACTGAGAATCGCGATTTGAGGTTTGTTCAGTAATCGAAAGTGCTCGCCACCCCAGTCGGGTAGATCACCGGCACCATAGCCGGACAATGTCGAACTCACCGCCAGTCCAAGAAGCTCCGCTTCTGTTTTAACAGCGCTGGCGATGTTCGGATGTTTGGGGTTGTCCATGGCGGTCACAAATACGCTGCCCCGGGGCACACTTAAACCGGAAAAGACGGTGGCTTTGTCAACAATGCGTACTTGGACATCTTGCTCGAGCAGCCGAGCAGCAAACGCTACCGAGCGATCGTCCTCGCCGTTCACCCACCACGCGTTGGCTTCGGCTTCGACTGTCACTGTGGGTGATGATGGTTGCCAGGGGTTAAGCCCTTTGCTCAGGTTGCTGGGTACGGTGAGAGAGGGTAAGCCGAACATCATGCTTAGATTCCATGCCGTGGTGTCGTACAGCAAGGAGGACCCATCTCTTAATAGCTTCTGCCGCTCCTCTAAAAATACGGATTCCTCTATGGCGGCATCGAATTCCATGATGGCAGCCACCAGGGGCGCATCCGGTTGACGGTTGGGTATGACGAGACTGCCTGTAGGCAGCGTGATGTCTTTTTCTGTTTCCCCTAGTAGGTTGATGCCGCGCTTGATGGTCAAGGGCTTTTCGTTGGTGAAGATCTCGATGCCCTGAGCAGTGAGTAGTTCGACCAGTGCATTCATGCGCCCCTGGTTGGCCGTTGCCAAGATCACATAACTACGATCGGCAAAGCTGCTGTTGTCAGAGACATTGTATTGTCGACCATCCCAGTAATCCTGATACATGGCCTTCGAATGCTTTGCCAGCGTACGCAAATTAGCCTGCGTACTGACAAACTGATGGTGAACCGATTCAAGATACGTTTGTACTGTGCCTTCTGGTCGTCGCACCCCGTCTTCAGCCATACGCGACTGTTCATACAGTATGTGTACGCTGCCCCTGTACTCCGCGTAATTAGAGTAGCCCGGATACAGATTTTCAAACCACTCACCGGTGTAATAGCGCCAACCTCGACTGTCGAAGGCAGCGCCTTGGTCTTCAGAGAATACCCGTGCCCATTTTTGGAGATCGGTATCAATGTTTTTGTTGAGGGGCTCCCGGGGTGGTCCCATCAGATAGGTATCCTGTGGACCTTGTTCATGGCCATCGATCATCAGTTGTGGGCGCCACCGATTGATCATAGCGACTCGTCCCCGGGTCTCGGGTTGGGTCAAGAAATAGAAATCACGGTTTAAGTCAAAGAAATAGTGATTGGTGCGCCCGAATGGCCAATCTCCGGTGTGTAGCAGCGACTGGTCATCAACATTGGCCGCCGTGCCACGGTATTGCTCCAAGGATTTAGCGAAGCGGGCTCGCCCATCAGGGTTCATCATTGGGTCAATGACGACCACCATATTGTCGAGCATGGTTTGGATATTGGCATCGGTGCTAGCGATGAGGTGATAGATGCTGGCCAGGGCACTGTCGGCTCCGGATGTCTCGTTACCGTGTATTGAGTAGGCCATCCACGCCACGGCGGGGAGTCGCTCGATGATGGCTTGTGCCTCGGGTTCACTTAGCTGACGCGCATCGGATAGTTGATCGATGTCGGCCTGAATCGCGTCGAGTCGACTTAAATTCTGCGCCGAGGAGATGAAGGCGGCATAGAGTGGACGGCCCTCATGGGAACGTGCGTACTCGATGAGCGTCAATCGATCGGACTGTTTTGCCCACGCAGTAATAGCGGCGCTGATTTGCGCGGGGGTGGCAACCCGCTCGCCGACATTGAACCCCAGTAAAATCGAGGGGGGGGTTATTGCAGGATCATAGTTGTGATCCAGAAGTTCGCCGTTGTAGATCAGATCGGTATTTTGGGTAGGGCTCATCAGTAGAGCCGCGTGGCTGGGCAATGCCCCAAAGACCAGGATAGCGATTAGCGCAACTGCGGTTTTACTCAGCATGGACGGTAACTCGTGCGTGGCAACGTGGGGGAAGAATAGTCGTTGCTGCAGCAAAGGCAGCCTAGTGAGTGTAGCCTGTCTGTGTCTGTTAGTAGTAGCCGTTGATCGTGATTAGCAGCCCCTTAAGTTGTGGAACGCTTCCAGGTAGCCGTTATCGAGAACCTGCCAGCTTTTTTTGGCCACGTCTTGCATGACCACCACAGGGGAATGGAACTCGGGGCGGCGAATAAACTGCAGAACCCAGCCAATCCCACGGCACAAATCAACTTGCTGCCGTTGCTCGCGTGTCAAAAGTGCCTCGTAGCCGAAGGGCACCTCAGGAAGCCGCCCGCGCTGCTCGCTATTGGTTGTGTGGTGGGCGCGGGGGTTCATGGTAGTTCCTGTATTTTCCTCAGTTACCCGTAAGGGTTTTGTGATTGCTGCTAGTGTATCTCGTTGTTGATGATGGATAGTGTGCTGGCTGTTGCTGCTGATTGTATAGTTGCACGTGACGGATTCGTGACACCGTTAACCCTTTGGCAGGGCTAGCTTTTGGAGTAATGATGAAATGCGCGGGCTGATACAGCGAAGTCGAGCACTGTTTGTGATATGCGTCGCAGGTTTACTGCTGATGGCTTGTGGTGGCGGTGGTGGTAGCAGCAGCGATGATGCCACTGCGTCGATCGATGACGCTATTAGCAGCGATGATTCCAGTGCTTCGGTCGATGACGGTATCAGCGGCGATGATGATACCGATACATCGGTCGATGACGCTATTAGCAGCGATGATTCCAGTGCTTCGGTCGATGACGGTATCAGCAGCGATGATGCCACCGCGTCGGTCGATGACGGCGTCTGTGGTGTGACCAGCCAAAAGGCGTTTGTGCGCGATGTCGCTCAAAGCTGGTATCTGTGGGTCGACGAATTGGCGGATCCGGATCCCGCCGATTATACAACGGCCCAGGCCTACCTCGACGCTCTTATTGAGCCCCTGTTCCTCGATGGAAGAGATCCAAGGTTTTCTTATGTGACCACCCAACAGGAAGACCAGGCTAGCTTTGCCACCGGTGCTTATATTGGATTTGGTTTTCGTTACACCCAAGAGCCCTTTAATGCCGGCGAGCAATGGTGGTTTCTCGACGTGTTAGAAGGCTCTCCCGCAGGTGATGCGGGGTTAACGCGGGGTCAACAGATACTCGCCATCGACACGGGAAGTGGCTTTGAAACGGTCGATGAGCTAACCGCCAGAGATGCCACGATAACCGAGATTTTCGGTCCTTCCGACGTAGGTGTTGAACGTGGGTTCCGGGTCCGTGAAGGGGAGTCCATTAAAGAAGTAACGCTGGTGAAAAGAGAGCTCGATACCCCGCCACTGGCAGGCCAACCCCTGCTGATCGAGCGCTTGGGCTTATCACCCGTCGGTTATTTTCATTTGCGCGGCTTTCAAGATAACGCGACGCAACCCCTCATCGAAGCCACCACACTATTTGCCGAAGCAGGTGTGACCGATATGGTTATCGATTTGCGTTACAACAGTGGCGGTAGCATCGAAGAAGCGTATCTCTTGTTAGATCTTATCGGTGGTATTGCGGCGCAAGGTGAAGAGAGTTTTCGTCTTGCCCACAATCGTTTACGAGCCCAGGCAGAAGATATCAGTCGTTTTTTCGAGCCTCGCACAGGTTCAATGAACCCACTGCGTATTGCGTTTATTACAACCGGCGGCTCGGCTTCTGCCAGTGAGATGATTATCAATAGCTTAGAACCCTGGTTCGAAGTTGTCTTGGTGGGGGAGGACACCTTGGGTAAAGCCGTCGGGCAATATGCGTTCTCTCAAACGGGCTGTGACACCTTGCTGCGACTCGTATCTTTCGAGCTGGTTAATGGTGAAGGTTTGGGGGGGTGGTATGAGGGTTTGGCGGCGACAGGCCGCTTTACCCTGTGCCCAGCTGAGGACGATTACACCCGTGGTTTTGGTGACCCAGAGGAGGCTTCGCTGCAAGTGGCCCTCGATTGGCTGAATTCAGGTGTATGTGGTGACAGTACAGCTTCGTCTCGATCGCAACTACGTGGTCTGTACCGAGGGCCCTCCAACGCGCCTATGGTGAAACCGCTCCCAGGTGGTCGCTCGGTTTGGCAGCAATGACTATGGCTGTCTGACACGTTTAAGGCTATCTAGATGGGCTCAAGACTGTTTAACACGCTCATGGCTGTCTAAACAGACTCATGGCGAGTTAGCGTATCTTAAGGGTTTTTCTATCGACCTTGCGTGCGGCATCGCTCCAGCGAAGACGGATCGCCAAGCTGTTGTTGCCGCTGTCCTCCTCGACATCGACACTGAGTTCTAGCAATCCCCGCGGTCTCAGCTGAATGTCGCCGTTGTCGTCACTCAATTGCAGTTTGCCCTTGCTTATGCCTTCGGTAATGGCCTCGAGCAGTTCGGCAATACTGTCGGCGTCTTGCAGTGAACTGTGGTGAAATTTTTTGTTGTCCGTAGCCATTCTGTGTTCCTTCTGCTTTGCCTGCGAGGGCTGGCAGTCCTCGATACACTTCAGCTCGAGATACTTAATCTCGACATGCTCAAGATAGACGTTATCGGTTGAATCATCCCCTTTGGGCGGGTAACGGGCGGGTCGTCAGCACCTTTATTTGCGCATAATCAGCACTCATGCCCAGGATTTGGCCATCGGGTAGCAAACTGGTGACCCCAGCGCCTCGGGTAGTGAGTCCCTCCTTGGCGCGGGTGTTTCTGTCTAAGGTGACATCCCCTTCTATGTGTAATAGCCCCGCCCTCAGCGCCAGCCGCTGTCCGTAAGCGTGGCTTCTGTGGCCGTGCACAATGGCGTGGACACCCGCGTCGTGCACAGCCCCGACACCTTTGGGGGTTAGTGGAAAATCCACCGGCCGATATTTGGTGCGCAAACTGCTGCCCAAAGGGCTGGCGTAAAACGCAAACGGGTTCTGCTTGAACGCATGCCGATAGCGTCGATTGAGCTCATCGCTGCCTTGGCTGGCTAGCGTTTCTGCCGTGTCGTCGTCTAAGCCTGCATGCACAAACAAAAAGCTGCCAGAGCGCCAAAACAAATCTAAGGCAGGTAAAAACCAAGCGAACTCACCGCTGGGGGTCATAAATAAGCGCTGTGCTTCAGTGGCAGCCGCATACACTTTACGTATGCTCAAACCCTCGGCTTTACAGGCAGCGCGGAATGTGGCGGTTTTTTCTTCGATGCGAGTAATTTCCCGCTCTAGGGCGGGGGCCGGAATATCCACTGCGGCTTTCCGGAAACGCTGCGCCCAATCGGCATCGGGTAACAGACGCTGGTAACACTGTTGTTTAGTGGGTATCTGGGCTAAGGGGTTTGGCTGCTTCTTCAGGCGCGAGCGCCATATCTCGGCTAGCAGCGGTAGGGTTTTACTCCCCATGCGCACAAACAGATGCTCGTTCATCACGTGACGTTCGGCATTGAAACACTGTAGCCCCAGGGCTAGGCGTAAATCATGATTGCCCGCCAGCAAACGCAGCTTCAGCCCAGCGTTGCGCAAGCGCTGAATTAAGCCCAGTAATTTCAAATTACTTGGCCCTTTGTCGAGGCAGTCACCGCCGATGACCACCGTCGATGCGAGACCCGAAGCCGTAATGGAAAAATGTTTGAGCTTTGGGCCCGTTTGTACTGCGACCCCCGCCAATACCAGAGATTCAAGCAATGCCCGTGCATCCGCATGGATATCACTGATGAAATGCACCGGTGAGGCTGGGAAGATTAGCTTGCCACTTTGCATTAGCTGTTGCAGGACACTGGCCAGTGTCGCAGGGTCAGTACTCGGGTCAATGCTGCCCTGGGTGTCGTTGAGCCAGGGTGTCTCACCGCTGGGTGCACGGGCCTTCAGCCATGGTCCATCGGTCATCGAGGTAGCGACGGGCATGGCATCAGTCAACGTCACGGTGCCGTTCCGTTCGTTGTTTCCAATCCCCAGCGATATGCTGCCATCGACCCTGCTGCCACTGAATAAGTACCGGTTGTGCATGATGCATGCTGAGGCCCATCGCTGTCGATCGATCAAATACCCCAAGGCTCACTGCACCATGGCGCAAGGCTGCACCGTGACCCACAATGATAATCATGCCGTGAAATCCACGTTGCGCATGGGCGAGGGTTTGGCAGTGTTTGGCAACGCGCTGTCCCGCTTCTACCAACGACTCGGCCCCCGGAACCGGCAGCCGAAAGTCCGGATCACTCTTCCAATGTGTAGGCAGACTTGGCTGGCGAGGATCAAGTTCAATAGCCCGCGAAATATCGTCTAAGTTTAAATTGGCAGCAGCACCGACACTGCGCTCGGTCAGCGCATCGGAGGCGATGGGCGCGGTGGGCAGGCCCAGCGCCTGCGTTAGCCCGTGGGCAGTTTGCCAAGCGCGCAACAGAGTTGAGCAATGAATCACTGGGCTGATAGGAAGTGCTAACACCTGTGACAGGGCGGTTATTGCAGTAGCCCCTGTTTGCACTTGCTGCCAGCCTAATTCTGAAAGTGGCCAGGGCTGCCAGGCGCTAGGAGTATTCGCTTGTTGCTGATAGTCGGCGTGACGCACCAGGGCAAGTGTTGGCATTGCTGTCATGGTTCAGTTATCCAGCAGCGGTTGGCACAGGGTTACCGCCCTCTGAAAATCGGCGGCGCCCGAGAGTTTGTAGACGGGCACATGAGTTAACACCTGCAGGTAAGGTTCCACCGATAGGATTTCAGATGCGGGCAAGAAGTGTGCATCTTCATTAGCATAAAACGGACCTGCCGATTTCATAAGCGCCTGCAGTAGCCGCGGATGGTTATCGATATCTACGGGCGACAGGGTAGTGGGGGCCGGGTCATCTCGGTGCCAATCGAGAATAACCACGGCGCGCAGCGGGCCTTGCTCCAAGGTACGGTGAGCACCAAAGGCGGTAGTAATGGGAACGTCGTACTTTTCTTCCAAGGACCAGAGGATATCGGTGGGTAGATCGCTCAGGGCGCGCCGGCGTTCCTCGGGCAGAAGGTGGGTCAATTTGGTATTGTTCAGCAACGTCCCCGGGTTAACTCTTGGCATCTTCGCAATACCCAGCGCCGTCACAACGTTATTGCAAGGGGCAATCAGCAGTCGATCATTGCTGACGAAGCGATAGTCACCCGCAGACATAAGCTGCAGCATGAGCGTCGACTTACCACCGCCAGAGAATCCTGCAAAGGCCACCACACCGGCACCTCCTGCAATCGCTGCCGCGTGACACAACTGCCAGTCACGTCGCTTCCAGAGGTTCATGGTCTGATTGTTGATAAAATTGACCACTTGGTTGAGGTTAGCCTCAAGGGGACCAACCGCTAAACCGCGCTCTATACCTTGTAAGAACAACAACCCCGTACGAACTTTTTGCAGTACACGTGCGTCATTGATATCGGCGTAGGCCTCTTTTCTGCCTTTGTCGGCGGGGCGTGGCCAATCACGTAACACAAGGGGTGGCGTAACAGCCTTGGTTTCAATCAACTCAAGCTCAAGGATGGGCTGAGCTTTGTTTTTTTGCTGCGTGCTATTTCCTAGAAAGTCGTCGAAGTAATCACCGAGAGCACCAAGCAGTGCAGCGCTGTTACTGCGCAGACGAATACCACCATCGGCAAACGGTAGATCGAGACAGGCGCTGGGGTCGATGGAGCGTCTCAATGTGTGGGCGACATCCTCGTAGTTCATGTTGATGCGCCTAACTCATCGAGCATGTAATCCGCATATAGCGAGGCGGCGTCGAGCCCTGCCCCTTCTTTGACGCCCCTGAACCCACCAAACGCCGACACTTCAAAGACCACAGGACCCTCTTCCGTGACGGCGACATCGACGGTGGTGTAATCAAGGTCGAACACATCCCGCGCGCGCTGTGCCAGCTGAAGGATAGCTGCTGATGGTTCATGGGCGCGGTATTTACCACCGCTGTTGATGGTCGTGTTCCAAGTGTCCTTTGCGCCTACCCGTGAGTAGGTGCACAGGTAGCGCTTACCCAGGAACACAACACCGTAGTCCTCGCCGGATAATTCATGTTTCTTCTGTATGTACATAATCGGATTGCGCCGATGAAATTCAGATAACTGCTGATTTAGCTCGGCTGGGGCGAGGGTGTTATCTAGGACAACCATCCCCCTGGCCTTTGTTGAAAACAGGGGTTTCAGTACGGCTGAGCCGTAGCGACGCACAGCATTGGCCGCGACATCGATGCGTTCCGTGATCGTTGTCTCGGGCATCCTAATGCCAGCATTGCCCAAGGAGATGGTGCAGCTCAGTCGATCCACCAGGCCATGCACGCTGCGTACCGGACTGAAACAGCGCACCCCGGATGCCTCCGCTACACGCAGTAAATCGAGTCGCTCGAGGGTTTCGGGGCCGTATACGCTCGAAATCTTTTTGATAGCCAGGCCATCGAGGGTGCACAGGTTCATGTCGTCGTACCAAAGTGCACGATTGGCCAGGTCGAGGCTGACGCGGCTGATGTCGATGACCAGCCGAAAGCCGGTAAGTGACTCCAGCGCATCGGCCAAACACTCGGTTGACCATTTACCGGGTACGCCGATGACCCCGATACGTCTAGGCTGAGTGAATGTCACGGAACAATTCCTTCAGAGGTAATTTGAAGTCCGTCACCCGTTGTGACGGCGTGTCCAATACGCGCTCTAGCAGCCAGCGCGCCCGTTCAATGAAGCGCCTTGCCTGATGGCGGTCGGCCATAAAGCGTATCGATGTTGTCAGCGATCGGGCTAATCCCAGCGCTAAGCGCACATCGTAGTGGTCGTCCTCTTGTTGTCGAGCGAATCGCCGCGCGGCGCGGTCCATGGCCAACATAACCGACTGGGCGCGTTCGCTGATGTTGGGGTCACGGATCGGTAAACGACAACAGGACACCATAAACACCGATACGTCCTGCAGATAATCCATATACTGGGAGCGGTGCAAGTCGATGAAATGAATGCGGCCTGAGTCGGGATCATAGATGACATTGTCGACGTTAAAGTCCCCGTGAATATAAACCGAGAACGGTGAGGGCAGCGCACGTTCCAACTTGGCGGCTCGCTTTACCAATTGCTCGAAGGGTAGCTGGCGGTAGTGCCCGATTCGCAGGGTATCGCTAAATAATTCGTTATGTACCGCCTGAATGTCGGGTAATCGCTCAAGGATTTGAGTCATGAACTGTGCCGATATCGGTGTATTCGATCGGGTGGCCCGCCACACATCCTGCAGGGTTTTAAACAGGGCCTTTGTGCCGTCCTCACACAACGCTTCAGGTTCGCGCAGCAGCAGCTGCTCAATGGTGAACCCGGGTAGGTGTTCGATGAGTAGGGCGGCGGACTCACCGCGTTTTCGATAGGCCAGAATTTTTGGCGCTAGGCCCGGATATAACTCATGCCAGCTTTCAACCCCTTTGCGCTCCTCTTTGAGCTTTTGACGTAAACCATCTTTAAACACCGCAGCGGGCTGATGTTGGTGGCTTGGGGTTAAACCGCTAATGGCACTGCCAGAGCGTGTTTCAGCCAGATTTGAAACGGCAGCACCCGCGAGCTCGGGATAGCGATCGATCATCGCCTGCAGGGATTGGAAACGATCGAAGCTCATGGATTGGCCCAATTGTAGTGACAGCAAATGTTCACTGATACGAGCCACCGCTTCTCCTGCCTGATGGAGTGCATGGGCCATCAAGACACATCGGCTTAAATCCGCAGCTTGTTTCGGATGCGTTTTTAGTTCGTCGACGAATCCCTCGTGGAGCTTGCGGGCTTGTTTATCGATGCGTTGCGCACACGCCGCCAAGGTCATAGCGCGCTCACCGCTACTGGGTGGCAGTTCATCGACCAGGCCATCAAGCCCCGTATGCAATCTTGCCAGGGGAGGACGAAAGCCCCGGAGGGACATATCCGCGCAGGTGTCGATGGCTAGATACTGGCGACTAAGATCTCGGAATTTGTCGGTGATGCGCTCGAGTTGGTGAGCGATATCGGCCACGGTGGCAAGACGGAGACTGGCGATTTTGTCGTCTTGAACCCCCGACAGTGCCGTTAAGCAGCCGCTTTGTATGCGCTGCTTCAGATTAGCCGCGTAACCCGAGCGCTCGACAATTCGCCGAATCCGGCTGGCGTCGCCCCGATCGATGGCGCTACGAAGGGTGAGACACTGGGTTCGCACCTCTGCGGTGAGAAACTGCAAATTCTCGCTGGCATTGGCGGGCAGGTGCATGGTGGACTCGCAGTGGTTAGGGGTGTTGCTGGCAATGATGCCGGCAGATACTCGGCGCCCAGTGTACAGGCTTTCTGTCTAGGTTGATGCCGCTGTCTCATCGCACGCGACTACTGGCTATAGATAGCGAATTTGCACGTTGATTTTCCATGGTGACCCAGATGGCTACGGCAACTGGCCGACAGCTGAAGATACTGAGTCAGCTCGGAAGGCCTGCTGTGGAGAAAGCGGACGCCCCCTGACCTAGCGAGTGGTGGCGTACTTGGCCCAAAACGGACCCTCGGCCAAATTTGAACTCGACAGGATCAGTTTCCTGCACTCCTTGTGATGTCGACAGCAGGCTCTACAGTTGTCGCTCCACAGCCACCGACCGACCTGATCAAGTGCTATCCACTCCCCGCAAAACCGGTTGTCACAACGCTACGTAACCGAACTGGAACAACTAAGTTGTCATATCGACGCATGGTATGCAGTTTTGTTAGTAGAGATGGCTTTGCTTTTCAATTCTCGTTAACGGGTTCAATTTATCTAAAATACTCCATGTTATTTGTCTGCTAATTGCATAAGGGACCGGATGAGTCTAGGTTGCAGGGCTTCCGAGGTCATCGGGATTAATCTTCCGGCACATACGCCATGCTTCTAAAAGCAACGTGAGGCCGAAAGTTAGCGTATAGACGGTCTCAGTGGTAAGTCACCTAAACTCAGGAGATGACATGTCACTTTACGCTGAATTCCGCTTCCGTAGGCAGAGGAATGCTAAAAAATCTGAGTCATCGATAAGTGACTGTCTGCAGTCATTGCTACCTTTTGGCTGCTCAGCTTGTCTCAGTGGAAGAGTATATTTTTGCGCTTGCATGAAGGCTTTTCTCGTGCTCGCCTTCGCGACATCTGTAAATGTGTCGGCAGCCATCAATGACGACGACGATGATGGCATGCCGAACAGTACCGATGTTTGTCCTTTGACACCAGTAAGCGAAATCGCCGACGTCAACGGCGAAGGCTGCAGCCCCAGCCAGCGCGATACCGATGACGATGGTGTGAGCGATAACAGCGATGAATGCCCGAACACATCTGCCGGGCGCCATGTTTTGCTTAATGGTTGCGCGGTTATTGACGATTTGCTCCAACTCGGAGGCGATATTGATGGTGAGGCCGCAGGCGATGCATCAGGCAGCTCGGTTGCCCTGTCCAGCGACGGCACCATGATAGCCATTGGGGCTCGATTCAATAATGGCAATGGCAGTGGCTCCGGCCACGTGCGCATCTATGCATGGAATGGCAGCGCATGGGTGCAGCAGGGTGCAGATATTGATGGTGAGGCCGCAGGTGATGAATCAGGGTTCTCGGTCGCCCTGTCCAGTGACGGCATCACGGTGGCGATTGGTGCTCATAGGAACGACGGCAATGGCAGTAACTCTGGCCACGTGCGTATCTACGCATGGAATGGTAGCGCCTGGGTGCAGCAGGGTGCAGATATTGATGGTGAGGCCGCGGGTGATTACTCAGGGTCTTCGGTTGCCTTGTCCAGCGACGGCACCACGGTGGCGATTGGTGCCCCTTTTAATAACGGCGGCAATGGCAGTGATTCCGGCCATGTGCGCATCTACACATGGAATGGAAGCGCATGGGTACAGCAGGGCGCAGATATTGATGGTGAAAAGGCGAATGAATACTTAGGCTACCCGGTTGCCCTGTCCAACGACGGCACCACAGTTGCGATTCGTGGCCTTTTTAATGGTAGCGGCAATAGTCACACGCGAGTCTATACATGGAATGGCAGCGCCTGGGTGCAGCAGGGCGCAGACATTGAAGATGGTCATGTTGCGCCTGAATCGTCAGTCGCCCTGTCCAGCGACGGCACCACGGTGGCGATTGGTGCTTGGCTGAATGACGGCAATGGCACTGCCTCCGGCTACGTACGGATTTATGCATGGAATGGCAGCGTATGGGTACAGCAGGGCGCTGATATTGTTGGTGAGGCCGCCGATAATTTGGCAGGCTGGTCGGTTGCCCTGTCCAGCGACGGCACAACGGTGGCGATTGGTGCCCCTTATGGTAATGGTAGTAACTCCGGCCACGCACGTATCTACACATGGAATGGCAGCGCATGGGTGCAGCAGGGCACTGATATTGATGGGGAAGCCGCGGATGATGAATCAGGATCTTCGGTCGCCCTGTCCAGCGACGGCACCACGGTGGCGATTGGTGCTTGGCTGAATGACGGCAATGGCACTGCCTCCGGCCACGTGCGGGTCTATGCATTAGCACCGCAAGACAGTGATGAAGACAATGTTGCCGATATCAGCGATGCCTTCCCTCTCGACCCTTCGGAATCGGTTGATACCGACGGTGATGGCACCGGCAACAATGCCGATACCGATGATGACAATGATGGTGTTTTTGACATTGATGATGCCTTCCCCCTAGATCCCGGCGAATCCCTGGACACCGATGGCGACGGTATTGGTGATAACGCCGATACAGATGACGACGGGGACGGCGTGGTTGACACCGAGGACGTGTTCCCGCTGGATTCTACGGAGACTCTCGACACCGATGGTGATGGTGTAGGAGACAACGCGGATGCATTTCCATTCGATCCGAATGAAACGATAGATAGCGATGGTGACGGGGTAGGCGATAATACCTATGACCTCCCGGATGATTCGGACGAGAGTCAGGACAGCGACTCTGATGGGCTGGGTAACAATTTGGAACTATTGTTAGGCACTGATCCGAATAAACGAGACTCCGATGGGGACGGGTGGTCCGACAAGGATGAGTTTGAGGAAGGGTCGGATCCCCTCCGCGCGGCCTCACAGCCAGAGATACCCTCAGGCCTGCCAATATGGATGTTATTTCAGGCAGCCAAGTCGAACATGGTGGGACCGGAACAATTATAAATCAATTGATACTCTGTGGCTCTGCGATGTGATCAAACGGCAACTAGCTTTAAGGTTTACTTGAAGTTGTTTGTTGCGTAAGCCTGCTTCTGGCCAAATTCGGGCGCTTGGATCTGGTGCACGGAGTGTCTGCTGAAGAGAAAGCAGTGCTTAGTCGCCGACTGGAGGAAGGGTGTTATCGACCCAAGCTCGTCAAACCCAATTTTCTATACGCAGGCCATCCACCCGCTCAAATTCCTTTATGTTGTTGGTGACGAGCGTTAGACCTTCACTTCTCGCATGCCCGGCGATGTGTAAATCGTTAACGCCTATTGGTGTTCCTTTACGCTCCAGTACCGCTCGAATGTCGCCGTAATGCGCGGCAGACTTACTGCCGTACTCCAACACTGCTAGTCGCGATGCAAAGTCCTCAACGTGACGGAGATTACGATCCGGCATGGCACTTTTTTCGACCCCGTGTATCAACTCAGCCAGCGTGATCGAACTAATGCAAAGTTGCCCGGCATGCCTATTGAACGTTGCCAACGCCTCGTGCGGGCGGCGTTTAATCACATAGATCGCAATATTGGTATCGAGCATGTACTTGAGCATCAAAAAGCCTCTCTTTCTGACTGCTCCTGCGACGCGCGTTCCGGCATGAAATCATCGCTGACGTGTTGATCCGACGTGAAAAAACTGTCCCATGTGCTTTCTACCGGCGATAAAACTCGATCCTTTCCAACGATTCGGACATTAACTTGCTTTACATCATCGGGGAACCTGGTGTCAGCAGGTAGTCTCACCGCCTGGGTGCGGTTGTTAACGAATACGGAACCAATAGACATTGTTAGCAACTCCCACTGTGCTATATACGCGAAGTGTATAGCTTTTTGGTGGCACGGCAACCCACAGCGACTGCTTGTGGCCGAAGGCGGCTGTCTTCATATTTGGTAATGAACGTCCGCTAAGGAAAAAAGCAGGCGCTTGCGACAAAACGGGCGGACGCGAGTTTTCGACCCTCAAGCAGAAGCCAAGCGCGCCACGCTCTTACAGAACACTCGGTAAAAATGTGAGCGCAAGTAACGTGCTTAGGCAGGTATCTCAAGTAAATTGACATTTACAGGCCCAAGCTAAAAGCTTCAGGCAGAGGCGGGAAGCAGCACCAACGCGCTAACTCACCGCCCAGTTTCGCTCGTCAGCTACATAAGTCAGCTACAAAAATGTATGGGAGATTTCATGTATACGGGATTTAAATTTGAGAATGCCGTCGTTTGGATCACGGGTGCATCATCAGGTATCGGTGCTGAGATGGCTAGGCAAGTCGCTGCGAAGGGCGCGCGCATCGTACTGTCAGCCCGCTCGGAGGAAGGCCTTCTAGCGATAGCTGACGAACTCGAGCTAGCACCCGATAGGTATATAGTGCTGCCTCTAGACGTTTCTCAATACGAAAACATCGGCAATAAAGTCGACGCTGTCATTGATAAGTTCGGGCGCATAGACCTGCTGTTCAACAATGCGGGGATTACCCAACGAAGTCTCTGTCTTGACACCCCTCTAAAGGTCTACCAGCAACTAATGGAGGTCAACGTGATTGGACAGATTGCTCTGACCAAGGCGGTATTGCCGATTATGCAGGCGCAAGGATCGGGGCATGTCGCTGTAACGGCGAGCGTTGCAGGTAAAGTAGGAGCGCCTTTGCGCACGGGATACTGCGCAACAAAACATGCGGTGATGGGTTTCTTTGACGCACTTCGTTCGGAAGTGGATCAACTCAATATTCAAGTGACGACGGTTGTACCGGGCTTTATCAAAACCGATATTGCATCACGAGTCGCGAGTGCCGACGGTCAGGCCTTTACTGGCGACAACAGTCAAATTGAAAACGGTATGCCGGTAGAAGATTGCGTCGCTGTAATCATCGAGGGATTTGAAAGTGGCGCTCCAGAAATACACGTTGGCGCAGGTCCTGAAATGGACTTCATTGGCCTTCGTCACACCCACCCCGAACAATTGTTTAAGGCTGCGGCTGATATGGCGAGGAATGGGTAGCGCCGAATAGTGTTGCGGGTTGCCCCCCAACGTCACTTGAACGAGGCAATGTTTCGTATCGTCTCAAGCAGCCAGGAGGTACCCCTATCGTTGTCAAAACGTTGGTGCCAATTGCAATACAACCCTACCGTTAGTCCTTCTAGGGGCACAGGAAAGCTTTTCAGGGACTGAAAGCTTTCCACCTGTCTGGCGAATCTGAAGGGCACCGTGCAAGCAAGATTGGTGGTCGCCACAATGCGCGGCATATCGAAGATTGTGTGCAATCTCACGGGGCACTGGCGTTGAAGGCCTAGCGCTCTTAACTTCTGATCGATCAAGAAACCCCGCCTATCAAACCAATCAAAAATAGCGTGTTGTAGGGTAACGAATTGCTCTAGCGACAAACTACCTTTAACGGTGGGGTGATCTCGTCGCACCAGAGTCACAAGCCTGTCTTCCGTGATCAATTCCGACTTAATGCCCTCTCCGAGTAACGGTTCCGGTGAACATACGCAATCAATCGTTCCCTCACGAAGCGCGTCTACACAACCGACGGTATGTTGCGAGAGCACCTCAATACCTACTGCTGAGTTGGCGCTCTCCAGGAACTGCAGCAATGAAGGCAAGATGATCACCTCACCGTAGTCACCTAAAACCACTCGAAATCGCCTATTGGATGCCTCGATATTGAAGTGCTCGCTATCGGTCATCATCAAGGCCACTAGATCAAGAATGCGCCGAATTTGAGGCGCATAGTGATAGGCGCGTGGCGTTGCTTTGACACCTCGATGTGTACGAACGAAAAGTTGATCACCAAAAACCTGGCGCAAGCGATTCAAAGCCGCACTTACCGAAGGTTGAGTCATGCCGAGTCGATCGGCCGCGCGAGTGAGATTTTGCTCTCGCATGATGGCGTCAAATACCGTCAGTAGGTTCAGATCAATGTCTCGAAGGTTGATCACTGCGTCTACCATTTCCGAACATCACTCCTTCTCAATCAGCATCTCAACGCTTTGCATACTATACGGTTTATCTATGTCACTTAGAGCTATCATCTATTGGACAAATGTTTGGCTGCTCGCAAAACTATCGGCTTAATAAAAATAGTTAGAGAACAACCATGGCTAAAACTGGCCCGACGCCGTTCGTGACACCTACGACATTTTCAGCACTGCTCTCCCCAATGGGTGATCGCTCCGTAGTATTGGAAGATGGCAGTGATATTGCGTTTCGACTCGTTCAGCGCGGCGGATCAGTGAACGGCGGACCACTGGCTGGTACCACGATGGTTGAGTGGGGTCTTCATGAAATAGCGCCGACCTATGGTGAGGGCCGAGGCGTATTAGTCGCAGAGCACACTTCAGGCGATAAGGCTTACCTGAAATTTGAATGGGTTGGCCGGGGCGTTACCAAACCTGGGGGCAATATCCACCCGGTGATGTACGGTACATGGACCGCCATTGGCGGTTCGGGTCGTTTTGCCAACATCATGGGCGCCGGCACCGTATCAATCGATATGCCGTCCGAAGATTCTCGCGATTGGCAATTTGCGGGCTCGTTAAGTCTATGAACTCGAGAGTCGAGCGCGATGCAGAATCGTCGCTGTACACTTGGTATGCGGTCGGCCTGTTGACGACCGCTTATGTTTTCTCCTACCTAGATCGCTCCATACTCACATTGCTGATAAAGCCAATCAGAGATGACTTTGGCATTAGTGATACGCAGGTCAGTCTCTTGCATGGCTTTGCATTTGCGATTTTTTATGTCGGACTCGGAGTGCCGATGGGGTGGCTCGCTGATCGCAGTCACCGTGTCAGATTAGTCACGGCGGGCATTGGCGTTTGGAGTGTGTTTACCGCAGCCTGCGGGCTCACCCGTAACTTTCTCGAACTGTTCCTAATGCGAATGATGGTTGGGGTTGGCGAGTCAGTTCTTAATCCCTGCGCCTACTCAATCATTACGGACACAGCTCGCCGAAGACATCTATCCCTCGCACTGAGTATCTACACGATGGGTATATACCTCGGCGCGGGCTTAGCTTTGGTGCTTGGTGGTTTAGTTATCCGAATCATTGCAGAGCAGCCTAGTTTAAGTGTGCCATTCATCGGCGACATCGCTTCGTGGAAGAGTGCTTTTTTTATCGTCGGAATCCCCGGCATTTTGCTTATGCTACTGGTTGGTAAAACCCTCCGAGAGCCAGCCAGAACAGGACTCATGAATCCCGATCATGCCAGGCGCGTATCGCTGTCCGATGTGATTAGTTTCGTACGATTGAATAGGCACGTCTTATTTTTTCACTTTTTGGGGTTCAGCCTAATTCAGTTAATGGCAAATGCTTTGGGGCTGTGGATCCCTACCTTCTTTTCCAGAAGCCACGGTTGGGAGGTGGCTGAGGCAGGCATTGTATTCGGAGTGTTGCTTATGATTTGCGGCCCGCTTGGTGCATTATTCGGCGGGTGGTGTGCTGACAGATACGATGGCGCTAAGCGCGCAGGAGGCCCATTTGTTGTCGGCGCTGGATTGTCAGTTGTTGCCATCATCCCTGCAACGATCAGCACGTTAGTAGAGAGCCCACTGCTTGCGTTCGTTTTGCTCGGTCTTCTCATCTTGTCGTTTTCCGGACCTATCGCACTGGGTGTGTCAGCACTACAACAGATAACGCCGAACGAACTCAGAGGCCAAATCTCAGCAATCTACCTTCTCATCGTAAATCTACTGGGCATTGGCTTTGGACCCACGCTGGTTGCCTTGGTAACTGACTTTGTATTTGGCAGTGATGATGCTTTGGCAACCTCGCTGGCATCGGTCTGTGGTAGCACAACGGCAGTGGCTGCGCTGTTGCTATTCGTTGGCAGAAAATCCTTCAGACGTAGCTTGGAAAGAGCCCAGCAGTGGTCTTAATCAGTTTTCACACAAACACAACGACGCACGACTTGAAATGGAGCGACGCTCATGGCCATACCTGCCTCCTGGACTGTTAAACGACTTGCTGGTGCACTTGGTGCTGAAATCTCAGGGTTCGATATCCGTAATGCCACAGAAAGTGATATCAACGCGCTACGACAGCTACTGTTACAACATCTTGTCATTTTCCTGCCCGATCAATCGCCCACGCCAGAGGAGCATGTTGAGTTCGCACGGAACTTCGGTGAACTAGAGGGCCACCCTAATCTGGGTGGTGCTGACGGCCTTCCTCCCGAGCTATTCCAGTTAGCGGCGAGTAAGGGCGGCATCGCAGACGAGTGGCATACCGACATCACGTTTAACGAGTCGCCACCGTTAATGTCGGTACTTCATTTGGTGACGTGTCCACCCTTCGGCGGTGACACCATGTGGGGAAGTTTGTACGCCGCATACGACGGGCTCAGTCAACCCATGAAGGACTTGTGTGAGGGGCTAACGGCCCTACACGACGCGCTACCTCACAATCGTCCTGAAGCAATGGCAATTCATCCGGTGGTCCGCACGCACCCGGAAACCGGACGAAAAGCTCTTTACGTCAATCCGCATTTCACACGCCGAATTGTCGAATTAAGCGCGCCTGAAAGCGAGGTTTTACTCAATTACCTAACCCGCTTTATCTCCAGCGAGCGCTTCACGGTGCGTTATCAATGGCGACCGGGGAGCATTGGTATATGGGATAACCGCTGTACTTGCCACTATGTGCTCAATGATTTCGAGGGTGAGCGCGTCATTCAGCGTGCAACTGTTATGGGTGACCGTGTTGAGGCTGCAGCACCGTCTCGCTGGGAGCCGGCAGTCACCAAGGGCCGGCTCTCGGCAGTGGACCGTCATGACCAGCAGCTGTTTAATTTCTTACGGGATACAGGGCGCCTTCCCGGCAACACTGTTGGCTATACCGATTTGCTTAAAAACTAGTTTCGGGCCTGTTGATGAGTGCAAGAAACAAGCGAATCGCTATAGATTCGTTGAGCGAAGCGTCGAATGGATCACCAAGGATATCAATAAAACTGGGACCTTCAGTGTCACCTCGCGACTGACTTTTCCACTGACCAAAATGTGCTCTTGGCTGATGGCTGAAAATGTTGTGCGAGATAAGGGTGTCTGCTTCTGCCACACGCTGGCCACGAACCTAGCGTAAGCGTGTTGACCCATTAACGAACTGTTGGTGGGTTTTTTGCTGCACGACAGTGGCGCGATTCATAGCGCGGTCACCATGTGCTACATCACTTGCCCTTAGCTTCACGAGGTTGCAGTCGCACAACTTGCTGTCGATGGCGAGATTGAAGAGAAATTGATGGGCATGCCGGCGGTTTGGAGAGGCGTCAAATTAAGGCTTATTTGCCCTTAGCGTTGATAACAATGCGTTGCACTTAATGGCATGGTTTGCGCATAAGACGGGTCTTCAAAACACGCACCTTTACACGCTCGATGAAGAAGTTAGGGCTGACCGATGCCGGGCTTTGAGAACTTTTCTCTAAGCGCTTGGCCTCACTAATTTGTGTCCAGTCCTTGACTGGCTGACCACCGTAACGGTGGTGGCGAACCATTGTGGAGGCTCTGGTTTAATCGGTAATAAGAAGCTTGATCATCTCAAAAAGTGTCCAAGATCAGTAGACCACTACAGAAACCCATCCCAAGGTTGCAGAGCTACGTGACTTGGTGCTGTGGTCAGAGGGGCATGTGTGGTGCTCTCCCGAGCG
>CAJXNM010000029.1 GCA_913057135.1 uncultured Halieaceae bacterium | reverse complement strand
GCAACGTGGGTAAGCAATGTGCTAATGCCCAGTACAATCTGTACAACCAAAGCTAAGCCCATTAGCAGGGAACCTAGTCGCACCGTACCGTCATCAGTTGTACGCCAATTAATAACAGCGACAATGGGAATCAAAACAGCCAAGGAGTAAGCAAACATACGATGGTTAAATTGAATCGTGGTGACCTGCTCGAAGGCAGAACTGAGTCCATCGGCATACAAGCTGGGGGGGAAAAAGTGCTCACCCATGAGCGGCCAAGTGGGGTATGAGAATCCAGCATCGGTGCCCGCGACAAATCCTCCCGACAAAATCATTAGGTACACCGCTACCGGTAACAGTATGGGCGCCCAGTGGGGGCTGTTGGGAATCCGCCTAGTCGGCGCGGTAATACGCAGCACCAACCACACCATAAAGCCGTAAACAGCCACCGCCAATCCGAGGTGAGCGGTTAATCGATATTGAGAGACATCGGGGCGATCAACCAGTCCGCTCTTGACCATATACCACCCTAACAAACCCTGGCAGCCACCGAGCACAAACAGCGTTAGAAGCGGCATCAGCAATTCTCGGCGAACCATGCCACGCACGATGAAGTAGACCAGTGGCAATAGATACAGCAGACCGATTAGACGTCCGAGTACACGATGCAGGTACTCGTACATAAAAATGACCTTAAAACCGCTGAGGTCCATATCGAAGTTTATTTTCTGGTATTCGGGGTATTGCTTGTACTTATCAAAGGCCTCCTGCCACGCCTGATCCGATAGCGGTGGCAGCGTTCCCATAATGGGCTGCCATTCCACCATCGACAAACCCGAACCGGTCAACCGGGTGACGCCGCCCAGCAAGATCATGCCGAAAATAACAGCGGCACACAGGGTCAACCAGCGAGCAATCCAGCGATCGTTGGTGTCGGGAATGTGGCTATACATACTGAACTCTCAGAAAAACAGCGAATCGGGGTAATTTTGAGCCGCTATTCTAGCGGATCGCGCGCTTTAACGACGGCTTCGCGTAGAATCCGCGCTCCTCAAAGGAGAACTTCATGTCAATTCTACGTCTCGATCAGGTTGAACTGCATTTCGGTACCCACATCATCCTCGATCGCGTCAATCTGCAACTTCAACGTGGCGACCGCCTCGGTCTCCTCGGCCGCAATGGCGCTGGCAAAACCACCCTGTTCAAAGTGCTCGCTGGCGACGTTATCCCCGATGATGGCGAGCGATGGATGGCACCCACCACCCGTTTAGCGCGCCTGGAACAAGAGCTACCCGCTACCGATGACCTGACGGTTTACGATTTAGTTGCAGGGGGCCTAGCGGAAGCGGGCCAATGGATAGCACGCTATCACCAATTGATTGAGCAGGGCATCGATGCCGACATGGACGAGCTCGCTCGAGTACAACACGCCCTTGAAACCCATGATGGTTGGCAACTGCAGCAGAAAGTGGAGGCCACCATCGACCGACTGGCCCTGCCCTTGAGTAAGCGTCTTAGCGAATTATCAGGGGGATGGCGACGGCGCGTCTCTCTGGCGCGAGCACTGGTGGGTGAACCCGATATTTTGCTGCTTGATGAGCCCACTAACCATCTCGACATACCTACCATCGAATGGCTCGAGGAACAGTTGGCCAGCTACCGGGGTGCATTGGTGCTCATCACCCACGATCGACGCTTTTTGCAGCAAGTGGCCACTAGCATTGCCGAACTCGACCGGGGCCATTTATCCCTTTGGCGCGGTGACTACCGTGGATTTCTTAACTATCGCGAGCAAACCCTGGCAGCTGAGGAGCGTGCCAACGCTCTGTTTGATAAGAAATTGGCGCAAGAGGAAGTGTGGATCAGGCAGGGCATTAAGGCTCGTCGCACCCGCAATGAAGGTCGTGTCAGAACACTTGAGGCTATGCGTGAGCAGCGCTCACAACGGCGGGTGCGCCAGGGCACCGCGAATTTTGATGTAGAGGCGGCATCCGCATCCGGCAAAATAGTGGCCGAGGTACAAAACGTCAGCTTTGCCTACAACGATAAAAACATCGTGCAGCAGTTTTCTACCATCATTCAACGGGGTGATCGCATTGGTATTGTCGGCCGAAATGGCGTGGGGAAAACCACCCTTGTGAAGCTGCTCTTGGGGCAACTGGCACCTACTGAAGGGCAGGTAAAGGTCGGGACAAAACTAGAAATTGCCTATTCCGATCAGCTACGCGGTCACCTCGACCCCGAGGCCAACCTTATCGACAACATTTGTGGCGGCCAGGAATTCATTGAAATCAACGGCAAACGCAAACACGCCATTAGTTACCTGGGTGATTTTCTATTTACCCCCGACCGAGTGCGGACACCGGTAAAAGCGCTATCGGGTGGCGAGCGCAACCGAGCCATTCTGGCCAAGCTTTTTACCCGACCCGCCAACCTGCTTGTTCTTGACGAACCTACCAATGACCTCGATATAGAAACCCTCGAGCTGCTTGAAGAAATTCTGATGGAGTTTGATGGCACCGTCTTGTTGGTAAGCCACGATCGCGATTTCATGGATCGATGCGTCACCAGCTTATTGGTCATGCAGGGTGACGGGCGTGTTGAAGAACAGGCCGGAGGATTCAGTGACTGGGAGGCGCGCGGGGGTAAATTGGTGGCACTCGAGGCGCAACCCGATGAAGCTCAGGGTAGCTTACAAGCAAGTAAACCCGTGGAAACAGCTCCTGCGCAACCAGCTAGTGGTGGCACCGCCAGTACACCGAAGCGCAAACTCAGCTACAAGGAGCAACGTGAGCTCGATGCCCTACCCGCAAAAATAGAGGCGCTAGAAAATGAGCAGGCTGCCCTCGAGGCTGCCATGACTGACCCGGCCTTTTTTAATCAGGATCTAGAGAGTGTCAATGCCAAGATGGCTGAGCTCAAAGCCGTGTCCGAGGCATTAGACACGGCTCTTGAGCGGTGGGCTGAGTTGGACGATTAATTACGCCAACACCGAGGCGACCGCCTCGACCACAGCGTCCATATTCCCCGCGTTCAAGCTTGCGATATTGATGCGGGACGAATCGAGCATGTACAGGCTACGATCGGCGCGTACCTTTTGTGCCTGCTCGGTACTCAGACCCAAAAAGGAAAACATACCTTTTTCTCGGGCAATGAACGAGAAGTCGCGCCCTGTACGCGTTTGCAGTTGATCGCGGAACTGGGCACGCAAACCGTTGATTCGCTCGCACATGGCATTGAGCTCGAGTTCCCAGGTGCTGCGCAACTGGTCATCCGCAAGAATACGACCCGCAATAATGGCGCCATGGGCTGGTGGCATTGAGTAAATGCGCCGCGCAGCCGATTTGGCTTGGCTTGCCGTGGCGTCGGCATCGCGTTGACTGTTACAGACGAACACCGCCAAGCCGGTCCGCTCCCGGTAAAGCCCCATATTCTTGGAGCAAGATGCGGCAATAACGACCTCGGGCACGCTATCGACAAGGGCACGTAGTCCAATCACATCCGCTTCCAACCCGTCGCCAAAGCCCTGATACGCCAGATCCACCATGGGCGTGAATCCTTGGTCAGCGGCCATATTTGCCATGACTTGCCACTGCTCAGTGCTGAGATCAGCGCCGCTTGGATTGTGACAACAGCCATGGAATAACACGATATCGCCGCGCCCAGCTTGTTTTAGGTCTTCAATCATGGCGTCGAAGTTAACGCCGTGGGTCGCGGGGTCATAATAGCGATACTGGGTAATCTCTAGGCCCACACTGCCAATCAATGGCAAATGGACTGGCCAAGTAGGATCACTAACCCACACCCGACCAGCGCCATTGGCCGCTTTCAATACCTCGGCACCCAAGCGTACGGCACCGCATCCACCCGGTGCCTGCACAGCCGCCACATGACCCGCACGATCGGCCAGCCGCTGCTCCCCCAAAATAAGTTTGGTCATGCCATCAATGAAGGCTTGATCCCCTTGCGGTGGAATGTAGGCTTTGGTCACCTCCTCGTCGATAAGCTGCCGTTGAGCCTGCTTCACTGCCTCAAAAACAGGACAGACGCCAGCTTCATCCATGTAAATACCAATGGTGAGATCCACCTTATTGGGGTTGGTATCAGCACGGCAGGCGGCAGCAAGACCGAGGATCGAGTCGGGGGGTAAGACAGGCAGATGCTCGAACATGGTAACTCTCGTCAGTAAAAAATAGAGAAAGAAGTATGGGGCTTCGGCTGGGCCGTTGCCACTGCTTCTGCCCGTCTAAGGCCGTAAATTGTTATGCTACGCGCCCTTTTATTGCAGGTATTCAAACGGCCATGTCGACCCACCGTGACACGCTGTACGCAAAGACACTGGGTGATCCCGGTCTCTTTACCTTCAATAGTGCTGTGGTCAGCGTCTTTCCCGACATGATCAAACGCTCTGTACCGGGCTACGGTTCGGTCATTGCGATGACCGGCTTGCTCGCTGCTCGGCATGCCCGCCCGGGCACGCGTATTTATGACCTTGGCTGCTCTCTAGGAGCCTCACTATTGTCATGTGCTGAACACGTCGAGACCGAGGCCTGCGAATTAGTGGGCATCGATAACTCCGACGCCATGCTCAACCAGTGCAGAGCGAATCTTGCCAACGAACTACCCGAACGCAAAGTGACATTGATTCAGGCCGACATTACAGCCGTCGACTATGAAAACGCCAGCGTCTGCATTCTCAACTACACCCTGCAATTTGTTCCCATAGCCCAGCGTTTGCCACTGCTTAAACAGCTACGAGCCGCCCTAAGCCCGGGTGACATTCTCATTCTCTCAGAGAAGCTAAGCCTGGAACCCGAGGCCATGAACGACTTAATGGTGAAACTCCACCACGACTTCAAACGGGCTCAGGGTTACAGTGATTTAGAAATAGCCAACAAACGCCAAGCGCTGGAAAACGTGCTGGTACCGGAAACCCGAGACACCCACAAAGCGCGCCTTTTAGAGGCCGGCTTCAGTCACGCCGACGTCTGGTTTCAGTGCTTCAACTTCGCCTCACTGGTGGCGGTGGCGTGACCATTCCTCCCGAGCTACTGCCCGACCTCCGAGCACTGGAAACGCGCTGGCACGAATCCGAGTTAGAGCCTTGGCTTGTACAGCTACCCCAACAATTAGCCGAGGGCATGGCCGAGAAACGCTACGGTGATCTACCTCGCTGGCGCGAGGCGTTATCAGCACTACCACCCCTTAAGGTTGAAACCCTGCACCTGAATGACGCCAATGTTGGCTGTACGGGCAGTGGGTCGGCCGCACAAAATCGTGCTCTACATGACGCCCTGCAAGGGCTGCATCCTTGGCGCAAAGGTCCCTATCGGTTATTCGATGTGCACATAGACACCGAGTGGCGCTCTGATTGGAAATGGCAACGGCTACTGCCTGGCCTAGCGCCGCTTGAGGGACGTCGAGTACTCGATGTGGGATGCGGCAGTGGCTACCACTGCTGGCGCATGCTGGGGGCTGGCGCACAAGAAGTCATCGGTATCGATCCGACACCGCTCTTTGTATTGCAATTCAAAGCGGTACAACACTTCCTACAACAGCCCAATATCCATGTATTGCCCCTGGCCATGGAACAGGTTCCGCGGCCCCTGAAGGCCTTCGATACGGTCTTTTCAATGGGCGTCCTCTATCACCGACGCTCACCCATGGATCACCTGTTAGAACTCAAGGATGCCTTGAGGCCCGGCGGCCAATTGGTGCTAGAAACGCTGGTAGTCCCAGGGGATGAACAGACGGCACTGGTACCCCAAGGACGCTATGCCCGCATGGGCAACGTATGGTTTTTGCCCAGCACCGCCACTTTGTGCCAATGGCTGACTAAACTGGGCTTCAAAAACTGTCGCGTTATCGACACCAATGTCACAAGCAGCGATGAGCAGCGCAGCACCGACTGGATGCGCTTCCATTCCCTTGCCCAGTTCCTGCACCCCGACGATCCAAGCTTAACGATAGAGGGTTATCCAGCACCCTGTAGGGCCATTGTGACCGCCGACGCTTAGTACTGTTGCAGGCGCCTTTTAATGCAGTTGCTGGGAATCCCGAGCGTTGTCGAACACCACGTCGAATACCTCGCGGAAACTGCGTACAAAGTGCACGGTTAAGCCGTCGCGCAAGTAATCGGGCAGCGCCTCGTAATCGGGCTTATTGGCATTGGGCAGCAGAATCTCGGGGATTTTCGCTCGCCGTGCTGCGATAATTTTTTCTCGAATACCGCCCACCGCCAACACTTGGCCTGTGAGGGTCAACTCGCCGGTCATGGCCAACGGGCGCTTGATACGCTCGCGGCGAGCCAGCGATACCAAGGCTGTCGCCATGGTGATACCGGCACTGGGACCATCTTTGGGCGTTGCTCCCTCCGGCACGTGCAAGTGCACCATGGACATATCGAAAAAATCTTCATCGCAACCGAAATCACGTAAGTGGGCCACCACGTGGCTGTAGGCGATATCGGCGCTCTCCTTCATCACATCGCCCAGTTGCCCGGTCACCTTGAAGCCTCTATTCAGTGTGTGAATTTTGCTCGATTCAATGGCCAAAGTGGCACCACCATTCGCGGTCCAGGCCAACCCGGTGACAACACCACGACCACGGGTGGGCCGGTCATTTTTGTATCTTGGCTGGCCTAGCAACTCGACCACTTCTTTTTTGCTCAGACGAACTCGATCGATGTCCTCATCGAGCATCTTCACAATCGATTTGCGTATCAGGCTCGCTAACTGTTTTTCCAGTTGGCGCACACCTGCTTCTCGGCAATAGGACTCAATAACGACCTTGAGTGCAGCTTCGTTAATCTTGATCTGGGACGTCTTAGCCCCATGCCGTTGAAGCAACTTTGGCCAAAGATGGTTTTTGGCAATGGCCAGCTTCTCCTCGGCGATATACCCGGCCAGACGAATCGTTTCCATTCGATCGAGCAGCGCAGGCGGGATGGTATCGAGCTGATTTGCGGTGCACACAAAGAGCACTTTTGACAAATCCACCCGCAAATCGAGGTAGTGATCGAGGAATTCGCCGTTCTGCTCGGGATCCAGTACCTCGAGTAAGGCTGAAGCGGGGTCGCCTTGGTAGGAAGCACCGACCTTGTCGATTTCATCAAGCATAATGACGGGGTTCTCGACCGCCACTTCTTTTAGTGCCTGCACCAACTTGCCAGGCATAGCGCCAATGTAGGTGCGGCGATGGCCCTTAATCTCAGCTTCATCGCGCATGCCACCCAAACTAAAGCGATAAAACTGACGGCCCAGGGCATCGGCGATCGATCGACCAATACTGGTTTTGCCCACCCCCGGTGGACCGACCAGCAAAACAATGGAACCGTCGATAGCGCCTTTGAACGCGCCCACTGCAAGGAATTCGATAATGCGTTTCTTCACATCATCAAGGCCATCATGATGGCTATCGAGGACTTGGCGAGCATGGGCTAAGTCGAGATTATCCTCAGACACCTGTCCCCAGGGCACTGACGTTATCCAGTCAAGATAATTCCGAGTCACCCCATACTCTGGCGACCCGGATTCCAGCACCTTCAGCTTGTCGAGCTCTTGCTCAAACCGGGCCATAACGTGATCGGGCGCATTCAACTGAGCCATGCGCTCGGCGAAACGCTCGGCGTCTGATGTTCTGTCGTCTTTCGATAAACCCAGCTCCCGCTGGATTATTTTCATCTGCTCTTTGAGAAAAAACTCACGCTGATGCTCAGAGACCTTCTCATTCACTTGGCTCGATATTTGCCCCTGAATCTCCGCGACTTCACGCTCCCGTTTCAGCAGCTCCAATACCTGCGCCATACGCTGTGTCAAAGGCAGGGTTTCGAGAATCGCTTGTAATTTATCGCCGGTGGCGGTGGTCATAGCCGCCGCGAAATCGGCCAATAAACTTGGTTGGTTTGGATTGAAGTTGCCGATGTAGTGCTTAAGCTCTTCACTGTACAGGGGATTTAGCGGCAGCAATTCTTTAATAGCGGCAATGATGGCCATGGCATAGGCCTTCACTTCATCGCTGTCGGTATCGTCAGGCGCCCGAGGATACTCCACCTGAGCGATGAAGGGTCCTTCACTATTGAGCCATCGGACCAAACGGAAGCGGCGCACACCCTGGGCAAGAAATTGGATATTCCCCTCCCCCGCTGCAGGCGCTCGATGCAAACGCACGACGCAGCCCATGGTGGGAAAATCGGCTTCCGTGGCGTGCAGTGGATTGATATCACCCACCCATGCCAAGCCTAGTAAGCCCGATCCTTGATCACTGACCGCTTTTAAGGTCTTTTGCCAGTGTTCTGGATTTAAGCCAATGGGCTGCACCTGACCTGGAAAAAAGGGCCTGCCAGGTAACGGCAACAATACGAGGGTTTCAGGGAGAACGTCATCCGCCAGCGCCGGCGCCGATCCACTGCCTCGCTTCTGACCATCGCCATCGCGCTCAATGACAAACTGGGCGGATACCCCTTCGATAAAGTTATCGATAGCGTCCTCCGCCCCCTGCGTGTCATCGTCGGATACATGATCGTCATCTGTCATGGCTAGTCATCCCTGTGCTGTTTCCGCTGCGAACCCCCATGGCCACAAGTAATGAATTCACTCCCTGTAGACCATGCAACCGTTTCGCCTTTGACCAGTGAAATGGGTCTTAATGCCCCGAACTTCAAGCAGACGGCAGATATCGTGTCGGTGCTGTGGACGACCGATGCCAAATCCACCAATCACTACAACGCTGACGAGAACCGTCAGGGCACGTCATCGCGCATGCATTACGCAGAAGTAGGTCACGCATAAAAAGGGGTGGCATGTGTCGCTCCTAGGCACACACACCAATCCCGCAGAGCTCAGTTAGTCGTCCGAGCTGGGGGTTTTGGGTGGGAACTTCGCAAATGGCAAATTGGTCACCTTGCCGCTGGCCGCTGAAGGCTCTGTCACTTTGGCGGGACCTTCTTTTTCCACTTCATCGATACGCACCACGGAGTGCATAGGAATGTAGCTGCGCTTGACACCGGCAAACTCGTTTTTGAGTTTCTCCTCGGCGGGATCGACCAACAACTGTGATCGCTCACCGAATAATAATTCTTCGATTTCGATGAAGCCCCACATATCGCTCTGATAAATTTGACGCGCGAATACCTCGAACACCTGATCGCCGTTGTGGAAGATCACTTTGTAGACGGGGTGATTAGGCATAAAGCAACTCGATCGCTTCTTGGGCGGTTAAACACCGAAGTGTGCAAAAAAAGGGGCGCAATGGTACCACTAACGACACTTTCTGCCAGCCCGTATCTCGTTGATTTAGCTCAACATCGGTATACTCCGTCGCCCCGACAACAACGGCCCGAGCTCTAGCGTGACTGACCTACAGCCCAAAAAAGTGTTTGTACAAACCCACGGTTGCCAAATGAACGAGTACGACTCGGCGCGCATGGCAGATTTGCTGCGCGCCAGTCACGGCATGGTTCCCACAGATAAGGCAGAAGAAGCGGACGTGCTCCTGCTCAATACCTGCTCTATTCGGGAAAAAGCACAGGAAAAAGTGTTTCATCAGCTGGGCCGCTGGAAACCCCTGAAGCAGGCCAACCCCGACCTAATCATTGGTGTCGGTGGTTGTGTCGCCAGTCAGGAGGGCGCCGAAATCGGCAAACGCGCGCCCTATGTCGATGTTATCTTCGGCCCCCAAACCCTGCACCGCCTGCCCGAGATGATCGATAGCCGACGCGGGGGAGAGCCGGTGGTGGTCGACATTAGCTTCCCTGAAATCGAAAAATTCGATCGCCTACCTGAGCCCAAAGTAGACGGGCCCTCAGCGTTTGTATCCATTATGGAGGGCTGCAGTAAGTACTGTGCGTTTTGCGTCGTACCCTATACCCGTGGCGAGGAAGTATCGCGCCCACTCGACGACGTCATTGCGGAAATTGCCAGTTTGGCGGAGCGCGGCGTCAAAGAAGTCAATCTACTCGGACAGAACGTCAACGCTTACCGAGGCCATAACCACCTTGGCGAGGTGGTCGATTTTGCCGACCTGCTGCACTTCGTAAATCGTGTGCCCGGTATTGAACGCATTCGCTACACCACGTCGCATCCTGTGGAATTCAGCGACGCCATCATCGATGCCTACGCGGATATACCCGCTCTTGTCGATCACCTTCATTTGCCCGTGCAAAGTGGCTCCGATCGCATACTGATGGCCATGAAGCGTGGCCATACGGCGCTGGAGTACAAAGCCAAAATTCGAGCACTGCGTCGCATCCGCCCCAATATCTCCATGTCGTCGGATTTCATCATAGGGTTTCCGGGTGAGACCGATGCTGATTTTGAGGCCACCATGCGTCTTATCGATGAGGTTGGCTTCGATAACTCGTTTAGCTTTATTTACAGTGCCCGCCCGGGCACCCCAGCGGCCGACTTACCCGATGACACACCCGAGTCCGTCAAGAAGGCCCGGCTGCACGCGCTGCAAAGTCGCATCTCACAGCAAGCCCAAGGTATTAGCCGGCGCATGGTGGGTACCCAGCAACGTATTTTAGTCACGGGCGTATCGAAAAAAGATCCGGGACAACTATCCGGGCGCACCGAGAATAATCGGGTCGTCAATTTTGCCTGCACCGATGCAGGGCTCATTGGCGAGTTCGCGACGGTGGACATCGTTGAGGCTCTTCCGAACTCCTTGCGGGGTCGGCTACTAGCCCATTGAGGTTGACTCCCGTGCAAACCCCTGTATCGTCGGCCTTCTACTTCATACAAGAGCGATCAAACAGACGTTGGACACTGAAAGTCAGCCCGTAGATTCCGCCAGCGAATCCATGTCGGCTATCCAGCTCAGCTTCACGCTCGAACCTAATGATGCGCGACATCTGGCGGCCCTGTGTGGCCAGCTCGACAGCCATCTGCGCCAAATCGAATCCCGCTTGGGCGTAACGGTGCGCAATCGTAGCAATCACTTTACGGTCGATGGCCCAGAGCCATCGGCGAATGCCGCTGCCGCGTTGCTCAATACACTGTACAGCGATGTACAGCGCGGCATTGGCCTGAGTCCAGAAGCCATTCATCTGCATTTGCAGCAATCGGGTCTTGAGCACTTGTTGCATAGCACCGGTGATAGCGCGCCCGAGGAAGACGCCGACGGTGTGCTACTGATCCGTACCAAACGCGCGTCCATTAAACCCCGTGGCAGTAATCAAAAGCAGTACGTACGGGCCATTGCACGCCATGACATCAACTTCGGTATTGGACCTGCAGGCACAGGTAAAACCTACTTGGGCGTAGCCTGTGCCGTACAAGCACTCATGGATGAGCAGGTGCGTCGTATTCTACTGGTCAGACCCGCTGTGGAAGCCGGTGAGCGACTGGGGTTTTTGCCCGGCGATTTAAGCCAAAAAGTGGACCCTTACTTGCGGCCCCTGTACGACGCGCTGTACGAGATGCTCGGCTTCGAAACCGTCACTAAGTACATCGAGCGCAACATCATCGAAGTGGCACCTCTGGCATTCATGCGCGGGCGAACACTCAACAATGCGTTCATCATCCTCGACGAAGCTCAAAACACAACCCGGGAACAAATGAAAATGTTCCTCACTCGAATTGGCTTCGGCTCAACCGCTGTCATTACCGGCGACGCAACGCAAATTGATCTGCCACGTGGCCAGCAATCCGGTCTTACCCACGCCACCCAAGTGCTCGAGGGTGTTGAAGGCATCTCGTTTACCTGGTTTGCCAATAAAGACGTTGTGCGCCACCCGGTGGTGCAGCGGGTAGTAACCGCCTATGACCGCTTCGAGGCAATGACCCGCAGCACACAGGAACCGTCCGACCGATGACACTGATCGTGTCCGTGAGCCGGTCCGAGGGCGTTGAAGCCCCCGACGATGACTGTTTCAGGCGGTGGGTAGCCGCCGCACTCGAGCAACAAAATCGTACTGTCCCCTCTGAGCCCGAGATTTGTCTCAGTATCAACGACACCCAAGAAATGGCCGAGCTCAACCAGCGTTTCCGAGGCAAAACGGGGGCCACTAACGTGCTGTCCTTTCCGGCAGATCTTCCCGCCGGGGTAGATCTCGGCCTGCTGGGCGATATCGCCATCTGTGCGCCAGTCGTGGCCGCTGAGGCCCATGCACAACAGAAAACCCAAGAGAGCCATTGGGCCCACATGACCGTGCATGGGGTCTTGCACCTGCTGGGTTATGACCATATTAACGAGGAAGAGGCGGTCATCATGGAGCAACATGAAACACGCATTCTTGCGACTCTGGGTTTTGATGACCCTTACCAATCCAGAAACTAAACGGTAGAGCCTGCGCCCGTGCAAGACACACAACCAGCTGATAACGACGATCGCTCTTGGCTAGAGCGCTTAACCCACTTCTTGTCGGGAACACCCCAGAGCAAGGCCGACCTTGAAGGGGTTCTGAGCTTAGCTGCCGATAACGAAATCATCGATGACGATGCACGCAGCATCATGGAAGGCGCACTGTCGGTCAGCGACATGCAAGTGCGCGACATCATGATTCCACGCGCTCAGATGACAGTGATTAAAGTGGACGCGGAACTCGATGAAGCATTGCCGCAAGTGATTCACGCAGCGCACAGTCGGTACCCGGTCATTGACGACAGTCTCGACAATGTTGTGGGTATTTTGCTGGCGAAAGATCTGCTGCAGCTTCTGCTTAACCGCGACAGCCCTTTCAACATACGCACACTCATGCGCCCCGCTGTTGTGGTACCCGAAAGCAAACGACTAAACGTACTACTGCGGGAATTTCGACAGAACCGTAACCACATGGCCATTGTCATAGATGAGTACGGTGGTGTTGCGGGCCTTGTGACCATTGAAGATGTTCTCGAAGAAATCGTCGGGGATATTGAAGACGAGACCGATGTCGATGAGGGGCGTTATATTCGACGCATCAGTAACACGGACTTTTTCGTGCAGGCACAAACCCCTATTGAGGACTTCAACGAATACTTCAACAGCAAGCTTAGCGAGGAAGAATTCGACACCATTGGAGGCTTGGTGGTGAATGCCCTCGGGCATTTACCCGCCCGCAACGAGACCACCCGCTTCGACGGCTTTGAATTCAAGGTGGTCAACGCCGACCAACGCAAGCTCATTAGTCTTCGGGTAACTCCCCTCAACCCGGACGATTGAGCCATGGGGCGCGCCCTCAGCGAGCTGATGCGCTACGGCCTCCCTCTAACATCCGGGGCTTTATTCCCCCTGGGTTTGGCGCCCTTTGACATATGGATAGCCATCTCGGCCAGCAGCGGCCTGTTATTGCTGACGCTCCACCTATTTCAATCTCGCAGTAGCTTCCTGACGGGATGGCTCTACGGGGCAGGGTTGTTTCTGACCGGTGCATCATGGGTCTACGTCAGTATCAAGGTCTACGGTCACGCACCGGCTCCCCTTGCGGCGCTGCTAACTGCCGTCTTCTGTTTGGGGCAAGCAACGCTTTTCGGCGTCTTAAGCAGCTATTATACGCGCTGGCTAAAACCTGAGGACGGCAGCGTTTCGGTATGGGGTTTTACTGGCCTTTGGGTTTTATTTGAGTGGCTTCGCAGCTGGCTACTGACAGGGTTTCCCTGGCTTTATGGGGGTTACGCCGCCCTCGATACCAGTATGGCAGGTTGGGCCCCGCTTATAGGGGTGTTTGGGCTGTCATTTTGGTTGGTAGCCCTTGGCACCACGGGCATTGCCCTGGCGCTCTCGAAACAACGTGCCCCCCTCGCGCTTCAACTGACGGTGATCGCCATCGTAGGTGTAACGGGTGAGTGGCTGGGGCGCTGGTCCTGGACACAGCCGGTAGGTGAGCCATTGGCCGTGGCGCTATACCAGCCCAACATCCCCTTGCAACAAAAATGGGACAGACGCTACCGCCGGCAAATTTTGGCGCGGTATGAAGAGGCCACCGATCCCTTATATGCCAGTCATGACGTTGTGCTTTGGCCAGAATCGGCACTTCCCGCCTTACGAAGCCAAGTAGCCGACTACCTCGGTGAAGCAGCCAGTCAAGCGCGCAGGCACGACACGGCGCTCATTACTGGCATTGCCGTACGAGGCGATCAGGGATTACACAACAGCATCGTCTCGATGGGGCACGGGGATGGCATCCACCATAAACAAAAACTCGTGCCTTTCGGTGAGTATGTACCGCTAGAACACTGGTTGCGCGGCCTTATCGCCTTTTTTGATCTCCCCATGTCGAGCTTCACCAAAAGCAATAGGGAATATAGCCAACTGTCCGCAGGAGCTACCCGGGTTGCACCGTTTATCTGCTACGAGGTGGTTTACCCGGATTTCGTCACCGACGGGGCCAAGGGCAGCAACTGGCTGGTGACAGTCAGTAATGACAGCTGGTTCGGTGACTCCATTGGTCCTTTGCAGCACCTACAGATGGCTCGCTTTGGCGCTCTAGCCACTGCTCGCCCGATGTTACGAGGCACCAACAATGGGGTATCGGCCATTATTGATCACAAGGGCCAACTGATTCAGACAAGCCCGCAATTTGTTGAAACCACACTGCGGGGCGAATTACAGCCCAGAGCAGGCAGCACACCTATCATGATCACCGGCAGCTGGCCGGCTTTGTTATTAGCTGCGTTTGTTGTCATGGGCGCCCTCTGGCGGCACACCAAAAGCAGACAAGTCACGGTCTAATTCACCGTGGTACCAATCAATACTGATACACTCTTACGCCCCAGTATGTATGCGCTTGGCGCCCAACCATCCCAATTAGAGTTTTTATGAATCCGGAATACCATCCCGAACACATCGAGTTATCACTGCAGCAAGCGTGGGCTGAAGACGGCGTTTACCGCGCCCAGCGCGACGATACCCGGGAAAAATTTTACTGTCTGGCCATGTTCCCCTATCCCAGCGGCAAGCTGCATATGGGTCACGTGCGGAACTACACGATCGCCGACGTTATTGCGCGCTTTCAGCGCATGATGGGTAAAAATGTGCTGCAACCCATGGGCTGGGATGCCTTCGGTCTTCCGGCAGAAAATGCGGCTATTGCAAATAACGTACCGCCTGCCCATTGGACTTTGAACAACATTGAGGATATGCGCAGCCAGTTGCGCCGGCTCGGGTTTGCCTACGACTGGGAGCGCGAAGTGACCACGTGCCAACCCGACTACTATCGCTGGGAGCAATGGTTCTTCACTCGACTCATGGACAAGGGCTTGGCCTACAAAAAGGAAGCCGAAGTCAACTGGTGCGAAACCGATCAAACCGTATTGGCCAATGAGCAAGTGGTCGATGGCAAATGTTGGCGTTGCGATAACGCCGTAGAGCGTCGGGCTATTAACCAATGGTTCATCAAGATAACCGATTACGCACAACAGCTGCTCGATGACTTAGATTCCCTGGACCAGTGGCCAGAGCAAGTGGTTGCCATGCAGCGCAACTGGATTGGGCGTAGCGAAGGAGCCAACATTCGCTTTGAGACCAACACCGGTGACACGGTCGAGGTCTATACAACACGCCCTGATACCCTTATGGGCGCCACCTATTTGGCCATTGCACCACAGCACCCGTTGGCCCTGCGCGCAGCTCAAGACAACCCAACCTTGGCGGCGTTCCTTGATAGCCAGACCCACATAAAAGTCGCCGAAGCCGACATGGCCACCATGGAAAAAGAGGGTATGGCCACGGGTTTAAGCGTGTATCACCCACTCACCGGTGACGAGCTGCCTGTATGGGTCGCCAATTTCGTGCTCATGAGTTACGGCTCGGGGGCTGTTATGTCGGTGCCAGGCCATGACCAGCGCGACTGGGAGTTTGCCACCAAATACGGCCTGCCTATTAAGCAGGTGGTCAGCAGCAGCGACGATACCATCGATCTCAGTAAAGCCGCTTACACGCACAAAGGCACACTAGTGAACTCGGGGGCTTATGATGGACTGGGCTTCAGCGAGGCCTGCGATGCCATCGTAACTGAGCTGTCAGCACGTGGCGCCGGTGAAAAGACAGTCAACTTCCGGCTGCGGGACTGGGGTGTGTCCCGCCAGCGCTACTGGGGTGCACCTATACCCGTCATTAACTGTGGCCAATGCGGCGCAGTACCGGTCCCCGAGCAAGATCTACCGGTAGTGCTGCCCACCGATGTGGCGTTTCAGGGCGTAGGCTCCCCGTTAAAAGAGGTGGCCGAATTTAAAGCGGTGGACTGCCCAAAATGTGGCGCCAGCGCCGAGCGAGAAACCGATACCTTCGATACCTTCATGGAGTCGTCGTGGTACTACGCACGCTATGCCAGCGCCAACAATGACCAAGCCATGCTCGATGACGATGCCAATTATTGGCTTGAAGTCGATCAATATGTAGGCGGTATTGAGCACGCCATTCTGCACCTACTTTACGCCCGATTCTTTCACAAGCTGCTTCGGGACGAAGGGTTAGTAAACACTAACGAACCCTTCAAGCGTTTATTAACCCAAGGCATGGTGCTCAAGGACGGCGCTAAAATGTCAAAGTCAAAGGGCAACACGGTTGATCCGCAAGCCCTTATCGATCACTACGGCGCCGATACTGTGCGCCTATTCAGCATGTTTGCTGCTCCCCCTGAGCAGTCCTTGGAGTGGTCCGATTCCGGGGTTGAGGGCGCCAATCGCTTTTTAAAACGACTCTGGCGTCTCGTATCCGAATACAAGCAACACAGTGATGGGCAGGCAACCATCGACATACCGACCCTCGAGTCCCTGAGCCGACCACAACGGGATTTACGTCGTAAAACCCATGAAACCCTGCGTAAAGTTGCAGACGATTACGGTCGTCGTCAGACCTTCAACACCGCTATTGCTGCGGTGATGGAGCTGTGTAATGACATTGCCAAACTGAATAACAGCGATGCCAATGACCGCGCTGTCATCGCCGAGGCTCTGCGCTCTGCCCTACTCATGCTCAATCCCATCGTGCCCCACATTACCCAGGCTTTATGGCAGGCCATGACCGGCGAGAACATCCTGGAGCAAGCATGGCCCGCCGTGGACGAACAAGCACTTGTTAGGGATGAACTGGACATCGTGGTACAGGTGAACGGTAAAGTCCGGGCCAAAATTCAAGTACCTGCCGACGCCACAAAAGACACCATTGAAGCGACGGCCCTGGGCCATGACAACGTCCAGCGCTTCCTCGAGGGTGTAACTGTGCGCAAAGTCATTGTTGTGCCGGGTAAATTAGTGAACGTGGTGGCTAACTAATGACTGGGCCTAGCAATCGTCAGCTCAGTCTGCAGCTGCTACTGTGCCTCTTGCTGGTTGGCTGTGGCTTTCAGCTAAAAGGTAGCGGCAGTGGGCCCAACAATTCCCTAGAGGGACGCACTATTGCAATTATCAGTGCACAGCCCCAAGCTGAATTGACCGCTGCTGTGGTGCAACAATTGGGGCTCGAAGGGGCCATCATTGGTGCGCCAGAACCCTCGACGCTGGTACTCAAATTAGGTGCGGAACGCTTCGAGCAACGCAATTTATCCCTGACGGCCCAAGCCAGATCGGCAGAGGTAGAGCTGACCCTCAGTACCGCTTTTGATCTACTGCGTGGCCGACAGGTTCTTGTGGGTAACACGGAAGCGCAAGTTGTGCGTCAGTTTCTCAATGACCCGCGTAATGTGGTCGGTAAGACCGAAGAGCTACGGCTGCTCCGAGAGGAGATGCGCCACGATCTAGCGGCCCAAATCACACGCCGTATCAGCCATAGCTTACGCAATTAAATGCAGGTTCGACCCGAGCAACTAAGCCGAGAACTCGCCAAGGGCTTGGCACGTTGTTACCTCATTACTGGGGATGAGCCTCTGTTGCAGCAAGAATGCAGCGATGCCGTGCGGCAGGCCGCGCGCGCCCATGGCTGTACTGAGCGTGAAATCATCGATATTGGCCCCAAAGGCGAACAGTGGCAAACGCTACTGCAAAGTGCCGGTGCCCTGTCGCTGTTCGCGGATAAAAAATTAATTGAAGTACGTCTGCCGTCAGGTAAGCCAGGCGCTGAGGGTAGTAAAGCACTACAAGAATATCTGCAGTTCGAGAGTGACGACGTACTACTCATTATTGCGGGAAAAATAGATCGACAATCGCAACGGGCTAAATGGTACACCGCCCTTGATCAGGGTGGCGTCGTGGTCACCCTGTGGCCAGTGCGCCCCGCCGAGCTTCCCCAGTGGCTCCATCAACGCCTGGCAGCGGCGGGCTTAAAAGCCGATCGAGACGCGGTTGAAATGCTCGCCGAACGGGTCGAGGGCAATCTGCTGGCTGCTGCGCAGGAAGTCGAAAAGCTCAAGCTGCTAGCAAACTCAGACCATGTCACCGTATCGACGGTGCTCGACGCTGTGGCCGAAAGCGCACGCTACAATCCTTTTAGCCTAGTTGATACAACACTGGGAGGCGACGCGCGCGCGGCTGTTCGATCGCTACGCGGTTTAGAGGCCGAAGGTAATGCACCGCCAACCGTTTTGTGGGCAGTGGCCCGAGAAGCGCGCTTACTGTTATCGCTCGATGAGCAGTGTCGGAGGGGCGTGACACTGAATCAGGCCATGCAGCAACAGGGGGTCTGGAAAAACCGAATGGGCTTAGTACAAGGGGCTATAAAACGGCACGACTCAGAGAGTTTACGGCACCTACAAACCATGGCATTTAACACCGACGCAGCCGTTAAGGGATTCCACAAAGAGGACCCCTGGGACCTACTAGAGGAGCTGGTGGTGCATATGGCCCTAGGTCGTCAGGTGCGCCCCAGTAATGCGCTACGACGCAAGTAAAACACCATCACAGCGGCCAAGCCTACACCCGCTGCCGAGGCCAGTACCACGACAAACCCTAATTGATCGGATAAATGCCCAAATAGCGCAGAACCCAGCGCGGGTGCACCCATGGCAAGCAGCGTCCACAGGCTTATAACCCGCCCGCGGAAGTCCTCCTCGACAGATAGCTGTGTCATGGTCTGACAACCGGTACCCGCCATGGTGGCGCACATGGCCAGTAGAGCCACCAGCCCACCCAAACGCCACAGATCCTGCATCCAGTGTAGGCTCATCATGAGTAAGGTGGCCGAGCCAATGGCCATCATGACCATATGTAATAGACGACTCAGGTCGGCACTTTGACGACTAACGATTAAACCACCCAGGATGGAACCCACCCCGGCACTGGCAGTGAGTGCAGCCAGATCATCGGCTTTACCCCCCAGCAAAGCGCCGGACAAAGCCGGAAGTAACTCGATGGTTGTCCGTGCCAACAACCCATTCACAACCGTCAAAGCGAATAGCAAACGAATACCCGAGTGCTGGCTTGCGTATCGCAAACCCGCCGTCAACTGCTGCCGAAACGGTTCACGGGGTTTCGGTGCACGCTGACCAATACCTCGAAGACTTAGAAGGACAAGGGCCGAGCCAGTAAACATGGCAACGGATAGGGCAAAGGCACTGCCCGCCCCCCACTGACTGATAAGCCAGGCACCTAAAGCTGGGCCAATAATACGCGCCACATTAAAGGTCATCGCCGACAAGCCTACGGCACTGGGTAAGGCGTCTCTCTGGACCAACAGGGGTATGAGTGCCAATCGCATAGGGCTATGGCCAGAGGTCACCGCACCCATGGCAAAAGCAAGCAATAACAGTACGTTTAAATTAAACAGCTCGGTCACTAAAAAAACGGTACCGGCGATACCAATACCTGCGTGAACCCCCATTGAGACGATAAGACCATGTCGGGGATTAACGCGATCAGACACTATTCCAAATAGCGGTGACAACACAAACGCGGGCGCCAGCATAAGAGCCGCCACAAGGCCGACCCAGGTTGCGGATTCTGTGAGATCCCAAGCACTCCATCCCAGCAAAAATCGCAGCATCCAGGAGCCAAGACTCGAAAACCAACTTGCGGGGAAATAACGACGAAACGCAGGCTCGGCCAAGGCCGATCGACGCACCTGTCGCTTTTGACGACTCTCCAAAAAATAACCTCTTGCTTTGTGGGCGGCAGCTTCGACGCACCTTATAACAGGACAATATTACCAACTTCCGGCAACAGCGATTGGCACAGTGCCGGCGCACTTCCCACAGGCTTCAATCCATTAGATGAGCAACTCACTGTCAAGGGTTGGGCGCTACTCGGCGGCTGCCAGCTTCATAGACTGGCGTTAAGTAATGTCGCATATTTCTCGCGAGAAGCTCATGTATTTTGTGCAATAAAATAGCGTATATTTCGCAATAAGAATTGGTATTTTTCGCATTAACATTTGAACCACAGCTTGGCAGAATTGTTCGACCTTCACACATAGAGCCAAGTTCATCCACCATATCCTATTGAGACTACAGGTATGTTCGAACGAAAGCTGCAAGCAACCATCCTCGAACTACTCGATGAATTTCGCATCGTCTATCTGACTGGGCCCAGACAATCAGGCAAAACCACGCTATCACGGGCGATTGCCAACGATCGGAACATGGGATACATCACGCTGGATGATCAGGCTACGTTGGCATCTGTGGAAAACGACCCTCACGGTTTTATCCGCTCACTGGGTTCCAGGCGTGTAGTAATCGATGAGTTCCAGTATGCCCCCACTCTCATTCCAGCGATCAAAGAAGCTTCAGATCAACTTGAGCCCAGTGAAAAGGGTAAGTTTTTGCTGACGGGATCTACTGACATTTTTCGTTCGGCCCGAACGCAGGAGGCGCTGCCTGGCCATATGGCAAGGCTGGAACTCCTACCGCTGTCAATTAATGAAATCGACGGGCAGTCGTTGAATTGGCTCGACTATATGATGACTGGAGACTTCTTTTCTGCCTCCGGCGCGCACCCAACACGGGAAGACATCGCACAGCTGGTATTGCGCGGCGGCTACCCGGAAGTACAAGGAAAGAGCACCCGAGCCAGACAAATCTGGTATCGATCCTATATGGAAGGCAGGCTATATAAGGACTTCGAGTCACTCTACGCGGCAAGGGGTGATTACCACTCCAGGCTACAGGCCTTAGCTCCCTACCTGGCTGGACTGAGTGGCAACTTAGTCAAGTACGCCAATATCGCCAACGATCTCGAGTTGGATGACAGACTCAGCAAGACTTACATCGAAATTCTTGAACTCATGTTCATTATTCGCAGAGTGCCCGCCTACATTAAGAACAGGGCCAAACGTTTAGCCACTCAGATGCCGAAACTTCACTATGTGGATACGGGGCTTGCATGCCACCTCCTCGGCTTACGCAACGAAGAACAAGTACTCAGCAGCCAGTACTACGGGGGTTTGCTGGAAAGTCTGGTCCACACGGAAATCTGTAAGCACTCGGCATGGTCCCAGGAGGAAGTGGGAATTTTCCACTTCAGGGACAAGCGCAAGCGCGAGGTCGACCTTGTTCTGGAGCGCAGCAATTCAAAAATAATAGGCATTGAGGTTAAAGCGTCTGCCAGCGTGAGCCCTAGAGACTTCAAGGGTCTCGCAACTCTGGCGGAATTTGCCGGCAAGGCCTTCGAGCGGGGTATCCTTTTATATAACGGGCGGGAAATACTGCCATTTCAACAAGGTTCAATGGCGTTTTTTGCGATCCCATTCGGGGTGTTGCTCGGCGCCCAGCCAAGAAACTGATCAGTTCAGACAATCCAGCTCAGGACGCAGATGAGCGACAGCGCATTGAGAAGTCACAGGCCCGTCCAATCATCAAACACCTACGCCAGTGACTGATGCATTAGCGCAGCGCGCTCACTGACGGAACGAGGACCGTCAAAGCCGATCGACGCACCTGTCGCTTTTGACGACTCTCCAAAAAATAACCTCTTGCTTTGTGGGCGCCAGACAACTACTGTTTATTCATACAGTACTTTTGCTGGGCGCAGTCGGCGCATCAAACACAGGACATGACATACAAGCATAAGGAGCACAGTATGAGTGACCCACTGGCACACATTATCAATCGTCCAGATACCTGGCGCGGCTTCGATGCACCTTATAGCAGGACACTATTACCAACCTCCGCTAACAGCGATTGGCACGGTGTCGATGCACTCCCCACGGGTTTCAATCCATTAGATGAGCAACTTACCTTCAAGGGTTGGCCGCTACGAGGCAGCATCGAAGTGCTTAGCGATGGCTGTGGTATGGGCTCCATGGGACTGTTCCTACCCGCCATGGAAAAGCTCAGCGAACAGAAGCGTTGGCAGGTATTCATTGCGCCCCCTCAAACGCCCTACGCACCCTTGCTTGCGGCTCGCGGCATCGATATACAACAGGTACTCATGGTACACCCTAAGAACAAAGAAGAGTTGCTTTGGGCAACCGAACAGGCTTTGCGCAGCACAACCTGCAGCGCCGTTTTTAGCTGGCTAGGTGCCACTGACTATCGCTACGCAGAACTACGTAAACTGCAAATTGCCGCCGCCGACAGTGATACCTTGGCACTGTTATTTCGAGCTAATAGCGCCGCCGACAGCCATACACCAGCTAGCTTGCGTCTGGCTATCAGCGGTTATCGAACCGTCGATATTCTCAAGCAACGGGGCGGACAACCCATCCGCCACATCACCCTTAACAGTGAAGATGACTACCCCGAACAGCCGCAGCTATGGGAATTACCACAACCCCACACGCTACCTATACAACAACGCCATTTAGCTCCGGTCTGCTAAAACCCACTATGTAGACCCATTAAGGGCCGTAACAGCAGAAAATAATCGGCGACTAGCAACCAACCTACGTGGCGCCCGCACAAGGAGCAGGCTACAATAAGCGTCAACTGAAAAGATACTTTTGGAGCCTGCCATGGACGCCCTGCCCCACTATTACACCGTTGCCGCCAGTGGAAACAACAGCACATCCCATGTCGTGGTCAGCAGCTCAGGGGTCAGCGATATCGTCACCGATGCCCCCGCCGAATTCGGGGGGCCCGGTGATCAATGGAGCCCCGAAGCGCTCATGATGGCGGCCGTTGCCGACTGCTTCATACTTACCTTTCGCGCCATTGCCCGCGCCTCAAAACTGGACTGGCAAGCACTCACCGTTGAAGCTACCGGCACCCTCGATCGGGTCGATCGAAAAACACAGTTCACGGATATTGGTCTGAGTGTTGCGGTTACTGTTATTGGCGATGTATCAGAGCAACAGGTAGAGCGATTGCTTCATAAAGCCGAAGAAGGCTGCCTCATCACCAACTCGCTCAACGCCGCTATTTCTCTCGAGTTTGCCGTAGCCTACGCCTAGCATGTCGTTCGATGACTGGATGACCGAATGGGGCGTAACCGTCGGCGTTGGCGGACTCATGGTCTTTATGGTGTTTATCGTGTGGGATCTTGCACGCAAACACGACGCGGGGCGTTACGGCACGTTCGTGCTCTACATCGCTTTAGCCATGGGCATACTAGGCTTCACCATTAAAGGCGTTATTCAGTATCTGATGGAGCACGGTGGACTCTGACGTCAGCCATCACGCGCTTGTTTTTCAGCGATATATGCCTTGATATTGGCTTCCAATAAATCCAGCGGTAATGGACCGTTCGCCAGCACCGTATCGTGAAACTCACGGATATCAAATTGCTGGCCTAGCGCCGATTGCGCCAAGTCACGCAATGCCATTAGGCGTAATTTACCCAAGGTGTATGCGGTACCTTGACCGGGCCAGCTGATATAACGCTCTACGGCACTGACACAATCTGAGTAAGCATTAGGGGTGTTCGCCTCAAGGTACGCGATGGCGTGTTCACGACTCCAGCCCTTGGCATGAATACCCGTATCAACCACCAATCGAGTTGCTCGCCACAACTCCATCCCCAAGCGACCAAATTCTGCGTAGGGATCGGTATAAAAACCCATCTCTTTCGCCAAAGACTCAGCGTACAACCCCCAGCCTTCGGAGAACGCCACAAACGGTGTATAACGCTGGAAATCGGGGATATTCGCCTCTAGGGCTAGGCTTGCTTCTAGGTGGTGGCCGGGAATACCTTCGTGAAAAGCCAGCGCTTCTAAATCGGTGCGCGGCAGCGCAGCCATGTCATATAAGTTCACATAATAAATACCCGGCCTGCGCCCATCTAACGAAGGCGATTGGTAGAAAGCCAATGTCTCGGTGGCCTCACGGTATGACTCAACCGGTTTCACCACAAAATCCGCCTCGGGCAAGCGCCCGAAGTACTGGGGTAACTTCCCCTCCATGGCCTTAATAACTGCCGCCACCTCAGCCATGTAATCGTTTCGCCCCTGAGTGGTATCGGGGAATCGCAGGGCTGCATCGGTGCGCACATGGTCAAAAAAATCTGACAAAGACCCGTCGAACTCAAGCTGCGTCATCACCCTCTGCATCTCGAGATGTAAGCGGGCAACTTCCGATAAACCCAGTGCATGGATAGCATCGGCGCTGAGGTTAGTGCTGGTGTAGAACGTCAGCAGCATTTGGTAGAACTGCTGACCCCGCTCAAAGCGCCAGACGCCATCGGCCGTAGCCCCTTGGGGTTGATGCCGTCGCAGAGTGTCAATGAGTCGACGGTAGGCTGGTGCCAATCCTAATACCAGTGCACTTTGGGCGTCGGCCAGTAACTCGTCCCGCAGGCTAGAGCTTATGGGCAGGCGATTAAACTTCTCTTGAACATCTTCCCAGAGGGGAGATGGTTGATCGCTGCCATCAAAGGGAGCACCGGAAATGACCGCCTCCGTGACAGCAATGACCTGAGGATACATCCAGTCGACAAGATAGAATCCCTTCGCCGCACGGGACTCGAGTTGCCGCAGCACCTCATCGAGATACGCCGGCACCGCGTCAATGCGCGTAATGTAGTCCTCGGCATCGGCAACGGTATTCACCGGGTGCGCGCCCATTAATACGGCGGTGATGGGCGCCTGCGCTCCCCACAAGGGCTCAACCAAATAATGCTCATCGCGAAATTCTTGCCAAGCCAACTGCTGCTGGCGATCTCGGATAAATACTTGTTTTGATAATTGCAGACTGGGGCTTAACAGGGCGTCATCGAAACGGCTAATCGCCTCTAGATCGGCAGCTATGAGTCTCGTTGATTCCTCTTGAAATGAGATTGACAGATCATCCCAGCGATCCTGCCCACTCGGCTCACCGGCAAAGGCAGCTTGGATCGGGGAGCGCTCGAGATCGCGCTCGAACACATCGTCGAAGAATCTTTCAAGGCGACGCTGCTCCTGAGCAGCTGTATTGCCTGTCAACCCGGGGCTCGCGAAGTTACTGGCGTCAGACCTTGCCGATTCAGCCGTCACCACCACCAAGGTCATGAAAAATGCCAATAGCAGCCGCCGACGCAGCAGAATGACGCGAGCATGTAATGATGCAATCACAAGACTTCTCTCGTAACGGTCCGTCGGTCTGATCGGCAAACCGAGCCAGTGCCCAGTGCCGCAGCGACATCCTCCAAAGATCCCGGCCATCCGCCGTGAATGAGCAGGATTTCTACCCGGCTATCTCCAGCAGCTGAATAATGCACAAGAGCCTGAAGCTCATTACCATAGTCTGACAGATTCCCCCGAGGGGGTCAGCCAAATCAAATTCCCGACGGCATGTCAAAAACGCTTCCCACAACTTGAAAAAGCATGGTAGAAAACCCGAGTTAACGCGATGGTATTAGCCATGCCTAATATGCTTGATATCCAATGGCCTGACGGCCAAAGTGCTGCCTTCTCCACCCTATGGCTTCGCGATAATTGCCCATGTCCTGACTGCCGAGTGACACAGACTCAGGAAAAAAGATTTCATATCGCGAGCGTGCCCATCGACTATGCGCCGGATCAGGCTCAGGTCGAGGCTGATCAGCTTGTTATTCGCTGGCCTGAAGGTCATGAAAGTCACTACTCACGTGAATTTCTGATGGGCTGTAGCCAATCGATCAAGCAGGACTGGCAGCCATGGCAAAAAGGATTTCTGCCCCGGTACGTGGACTACACCGAATTTTTAACTAACGATCGGATAGCAATAGAGGCAATTCAGGTTTTCTTGAAAGATGGGGTCATCATCATCGACCAAGCACCCCGCGAGATGAATACCCTCGAAGCACTTGCACCCCGCCTCGGTCCCGTACGGGAGCTTTTATTTGAACGTATCCACAATGTGCAGGTGGATCCAAATGGCTACAACGTTGCGCACACCAACCTCCCCCTGCCACCACACAATGATTTTGCCAGCTACTCCTGGCCGCCTAGCGTACAGGCATTGCATATGTTGGTGAACGAAGCCGAAGGGGGTCGCTCCACTCTCCTCGATGGATGGGGCGCACTCGAGGCATTTCGGGCGCAGTATCCTGATCAATTCGAGACCCTCTGTAGGGTACCCGTGCCCTTCCGCGAGTTTGACGATAACAATGAAACCTTTGCTATCGCGCCGATGATTCAGCTGGATTCCAAGGGCAATATCGCGCTATTCCGTTATTCAAATCAGCTAATGCAACCACTCGATCCTTCGAGCACCGACACCGCTGATTTTTACAATGCCTATCACCTGCTCAGTCAGCAAATATTTGATTCACCCTTTGAATCTCGTTTCCGACTTGAAGGTGGGCAGATTATCGTCGCCGCCAGCCACCGCGTACTCCACGGTCGTGAAGCGATAGAAACCGCCGGCAAACGCCATTTGCAAGACGCCTACTTTGAGCATGACAATGTGCGTAATCTCCTGACCGTATTGAAGAGAAAAAATGGCTGAAGTTGCCTTTACCGAAATGAAGGCTGGTACCCCGGCGGATTACCAGCTATTGGCGGAGCTTGAAAGACAGCATATAGTAGGGCTGCCCGATCGTATTCTCCAGTCTCTTGAAGCACTGGCTCATGGATTGGCGGGCTACAAGATCAACCGGCTCGAGCATTCACTCCAATCGGCTACTCGCGCCGAGAGTGATGGCGCCGATATCGAATGGATAGTCGCGGCGCTGGTACACGATATCGGTGACGAATTAGCGCCCACCAATCATTCAGAATTTGCAGCCGCTTTACTGCGACCCTATGTACGCGAGGAAGTACGCTGGGTTGTTGAAAAGCATGGTGTGTTCCAAACCTATTATTGGGCACACCACATGGGTATGGATCGCAATGGACGGGATAAGTACAGAGATCACCCTTTCTATGACAGCTGCGTCAATTTTTGCGAGCGCTGGGATCAAGCCTCCTTTGACCCTGACTACCCAACCAAGCCCCTGAGTCATTTTGCACCCATGGTGCACCAAATTTTCTCCCGACCCGTTGAGTTTTAATTGGCTACAAAGGTTATGAGTGACTACGTCATCTGGCACAACCCCCGCTGCTCTAAATCCCGACAGACGCTCACACTGCTTCAGGATCACGGTATAGAACCGGAAGACCTGCGCTATCTCGAAACCCCGCCAAGCAAGCAGCAGATCAAAGACGTCCTTAATAAGCTCGGCATCCCTGCCATTGATCTCGTGCGTCGCGGCGAGCCCGCATTTAAAGAGCTGGCCCTCAACAAAGACGCTTCCGAGGCGGAGCTGATTGATGCCATGAGCAAATACCCGGTGCTGATCGAACGACCTGTGGTCATCCGTGGCGATCGGGCAGTACTCGGTCGCCCGCCGGAAAACGTCCTCAATCTAATCGATTAGAACGCCGTCTCAGATATTGCCAACTCACTTGGTCGAAGCACAGGGCGAGGGGCCACGCTGGTAGCAGATTAAGGGTTGATTAAGAGAGCAACGTTACAATTTCTCGCATCTCCAATTTCACAGAGCCAGCCCTATGCAAAAAGAAGTGATGAAACGAACAGGATTCGCGAGGCTCCTATTCACCTTAGTAAACTCGGTGAAAGGTTTGACGTTTCTACTCCGCAAAGAAGAGGCGTTTCAACTCGAGCTGGCTCTCAGCGTCGTTTTGATTCCTGCCGCTGTGCTAATTGGGCCCAGCCAACTTGAAATCAGCTTGATGGTTGCCGCAACCCTCTTTGTGCTCATCGTTGAAACGCTCAATACTGCGGTGGAAGCGGCGATAGATCGAATCGGCTCTGAGTATCATGAACTGTCGGGACTAGCGAAAGATTTGGGGTCACTCGCCGTCACTCTCTCGCTGATTCTTTGGCTCGTAATATGGACACCCATTGTTTGGACGCAGCTAACAAAGTGAGTCGCGACTTCAGACAGAAATCTCTACTAATAATAAGGAGAGCTGTAGCCGCCTCACCCGCTCGGGTGGGTTGGAAGTCATAAACCAGCGCTTGGATATCGCACCATCGGGTGGTACGGCACATTGTAACTGTTGTTACTAATTCAGCTTAGATGGCAGTCCCTTGTTTATTGGCAATCATGCGCTCCACGTTGGCGGCTAATACATCGAGAGGGACCGGCCCACTCGCAAGCACTGTGTCGTGAAACTCGCGAATATCGAAAGCATCGCCAAGTTGTTGTTGTGCCCTGTCGCGCAGTTCAAGGATGCGTATTTTGCCTATCATGTAAGCGGTGGCCTGGCCGGGCATCGCAATGTAGCGTTCAATGGCCTTCACGCAATCCCATTCGGCATTTGGCGTATTCTGTAACAGGTAATCGATGGCCTCTTCCCGGGTCCAACGCTTTGAATGCAACCCGGTATCGACAACCAGTCGCGCCGCACGCCAAAGCTCCATGGCAAGCCGACCGAATTCTGAGTACGGGTCCTGATAGAAGCCCATCTCTTTCGCGAGATATTCCGAGTACAAACCCCAGCCCTCAGAAAACGCGGTAAAGCGTAAGTAGCGCTGAAAGTCGGGCACCTCGTCGAGCTCGGCAGAGATAGACAGCTGTAAATGATGACCGGGTACACCCTCGTGGAACGCCAAGGCCTCGAGATCGGTCCGGGGCATGGCGCTCATGTCGTACAAGTTGGCGTAATAAATACCCGGGCGAGATCCATCGGGTGGCGGGCTCTGATAAAACGCCTTACCGGCGCTGCGCTCTCGAAATGGCTCAACACGCTTCACCTTCAACGGCGCCTTCGGCAACAGACCAAAATAATCGGGCAACTTTGCGCTCATAGCATCGATGGCGGCACGGGCATCGGCTAAATACTGCTCTCGACCCTCGTCGGTGTTGGGGTATCGCAAATCCTGATTTTCACGCATCTCGGCGAAGAATGCCTGCAAGTCGCCCTCGAAACCCACCTCTGCCATGACTCCTCGCATCTCTTCCTGCAAGCGAGCAACATTGGCAAGGCCCAGGGCATGAATCTCATCGGCGGTAAGCTCGGTGGTAGTAAACCAGTTGAGTAATGTCTGGTAATAGACATCGCCGTTTTCAAACCGCCAGATACCGTCATCACTAGCCGCGATGTCGCTTTGCGCTTCAATGGCCGCAATTAAGCGCTGATACGCTGGCTGCAACTGTTCAATCAGGGCTTTTTTCGCGGCATCCAGCAACTGGGTTCGTTGTGCCGGCTCAATATCAAGACTGGCAACCTTCTCTTGAAAGTCTGCCCAGATGGCGGAATCCTCGGTGTCTTCGCCGGCTGCCTCGAAGGGCGCGCCAGTGATCACATTTTTGGCGGCATCGAGAATTTGCGGATACATCCAATCAACCAGCGTTAACCCGGCTTCTGTGCGAATGTTGAGCTGCTCAATAACCTCATCGAAAAACACCGAGACGTTACGAATACGCCCAATGTAGGCCTCGGCGTCGGCCACATCGGTCACTTGATGGATATTGATGAGGCTGCTGGGGACGGTGGTATGGGGACCCCAAAACTGATGGATAACATAGTCCTGGTCACGGAAATCATCGAGCATGATTCGACGCTCAAGGTCGCGGCGATAGAGTGATAGGGACAACTGGCTGTCGGCATCGAGCTGGTCGGCATCGATGGCGTTTAAGAATTCAAGCCGCGCTTCATTGATGGCACGGGTTTCGTCTTGAAACGCCTCGGCGTAGGAGTTCCATTGATCGTGCTGATCTTTGATACCCCGGTAACTCGCCGTAAAGGGATAGCGTTGCATATCCTCGGCGTATGATTGCTCGAAAAAGCGCTGCAACCGGGCCTGCTCCGATGATTGCTGTGTCTGCTCCGTGACACCAGCCTCGACAGAGGCGTTGGCTTCAGGGGCCACGTCTTGTGTGGGCTTGGAGCAAGCAGCAAGGGCGGTTAGAGCGATGTAAAGCGCAACCTGCGCACAGCGTGATGTGGTCAACGAACTCTCCTTAGTAACTGACAAATGGGTGTCATTGAAAGGTCATAGTTTCGCAAACCGCGCGAACAATAGCATCCATAGGCTTAAGCCAAAACGGCGCAAAGGTCGACGTATCAACTCAGACGCGAACACAAACACGGCCCTACCCGCCCCCAAAATCTCAAACACGAGACGCCAACGACATCATCCATTTATCGACAAATAACTGTATAAAAATACAGTATAATGACCTGCATGTCCCTTTGGCTTTGCATTCGCTTTCCGCAACTGGCACTCGACTGCCAGCCCCACCCTATTAGCTACGGTAACGAAGACAACCACGAGCAGCCCGTGGTTGTTATTGAGCAACAGCGGGTCATTGCAGCCAATGCAGCGGCCATGGCCGCCGGTGTCAAGCTGGGTTACAGCAGTGCCAGCGTTAGAGCACTCATAGACGACAACACACTGCTATTGTTACAGCGCGATCCCAAACAAGAACAGACGACCCTCGAGCGGCTACAGCTATGGGCCTATAGCATCAGCCCTACACTTGAGCCGTGGAATAACAATTGTTTACAGCTAGAAATTGGTCGCTGCCTGCGGCTGTACGGCAGTGTCGAATCGATAACCCAAAAAGCCAAATTAGCACTTACCCAGCGCGGCTTCACAACGCAAATGGGTGCCGCCTACAGCCGCACCGGCGCCTGGTTGATGACGTTTTTAGCAGACCCGGAGCAGGCACTCGACAGTCACACAGCGGTCGGCCAGCGGGCTGCTAACTTACCCATTAGCCTCATCAATCATGATCACAGGGAAGACCACCGCCAGACGGTGACGCGCTTACAGCGGGCGGGCATCGAACAGTTTCATTCATTACTTGCGCTACCACCGGCGTCACTAGCCAAGCGTTGCGGCACCGCTTTTGTGCGCTGGCTAGCTTCGCTGACAGCCCATCATGACCAAGTAAGCGCTGACTATCAGTTACCTACCCACTTCTATGATGCGCTCTGGTTTGGGTTCGATATTCGGCACACTGACGAATTAGTGCCCGCCATAAGCCAACTGCTGAATAGCTTGTGCCAGTTCCTAAAGAACATTCAACGGGAAACCCAATGCATCGAATGGCAGTTATTGCGCGCCAAAGGGCCGCCGCAATGCGTCAGTGTTCGCGCCACAGGTGCCTACAACAACCCAGCACGCTGGCAAGAACTGACTTTACTCCAGTTGGCCCAATGCACACTCGCCGACAATGTTGAGGGTCTCGCCCTAAGCGTGCGTGATTTCCAAGAGCCAACAACCACGGTATCCGACCTGTTCAGCCTTGAGCGCACGGGAGAACCCCGACAGGCGTTACTCGATCGACTTAAAAATCGCCTGGGATTAATGGCAGTGCAACATATAGGCCTTCGAGACAGTCACGTGCCTGAACACCATCACCAAAGTAGCACTGAATTTGCGCCCAGCAGCAGTGACGTTACCCCACCGCAACAACGGCCCTTCTGGTTAATGGCAGAACCCCAACCGGTGCGTCAGGAACAGGGTCAGCTGTTCTGGAATGGCCCTTTAACCTTACGCCATGGCCCTGAACGTATTGAAGATAATTGGTGGCAACGCCCCATTAGCCGTGACTATTACATAGCCACCGATGCGCAAGGACAGCCCTTATGGCTATTTCAAGACCGGCACAATCGTCACTGGTACGTTCATGGGGTCATGGCATAAATGCACTTGAAAATAAAATGGCTTAAAAATCATAGGTTTAAAGAGAAATAAAACGATTTTGTGACATTTTTGTTTCATTTATGTTACAGATATATGAGGCTCTGGTAAGAAACAACATCAGCGCCTACAGTCTGTGGCAAGAGTTCTCGGTTTAACCGCCTCGCTACAGGCAACCGAGAGTTCATAACCGCTGTGAAGCGATTGACGCGCTGTGAAGCGCAAGGAGACTAACGATGAAAATAGTAAAAGCCTGTCTACTAAGCACCCTCGTTGCGACCGGTGCCATTACGAGCGGTGTTGCTAACGCCGATGTTACCCGCGAGTGCATACTCACCGGGCACGTTAACGACACATCGAGCGGCCAGATTCGCGTGACTTTCCGCGATATTGCCGCCGGCGATAACGCCCCCTGTCGAATGAAACGCGGCAAAGCTCGGGCCAGTATTCGCTTTAAGGCCAGCGAACTCGATCAGATTCGCTCACTGCCCGAAGGCGCAGAAATCACATATCGCTATCAGCGCCGAAACGGCAAAGATGAATGGCAGTTGCTAACCTCTGAGTCGTAAGCCGAGCCTAAGCACGACACAGTAAGTGCTTTAGTTGCTCACGCTTTTTAGGCGTGATTCCCGCCGCAGCCAAATAGCCATCAACCGTGACAAACTGTTGTTGGATGGCTGCGTAAGCGGACTCAAGATACTCAGCACTCACCCCCATAAGCGCGGTGACAACACCGTCTGGGGGTGACATGTGATCTGGCAACTGAAAATGCACCTTCAGGCGCTGTCGCTGCTGCTCGATATCGCCAGCCACATGATCATTCGATAACAAATAATCCTCAATAATCGCCTCGCGCTCGACGCCAATAACCTCGAGCAACATGGCAATGACAAACCCTGTGCGATCCTTACCGGCGGCGCAGTGCACCAGCACGGGCCCACGACGGGCCAGCAAGGTATGACAAAGCTGAGTCACACGATGTATGGCAGCCAGCGGGTAATCGCTGTAAATAGCCTTCATGGTGTTGGTAGCACCTTGCGCGCTAAGGTCTTGGCGTAGTCGCTCGCGGTAGGCCTCGCTGGCACGTAGATCTCGGGTAATCGCAGCATAAATGACCGACAGGGACTGATCGTTTAGCCAAGTACTGGGATATCGCTGCCGCTCATGACTGCTACGTAAATCGACGACCGTCTGAATACGATGGGATAAAAATGCCTGCCGATCTGACACTGCAAAATCACTGGGCTGAGCCGAACGTACAACTTGGTCAGCGACTAAAGAGCCGCCCCCGCAAATGGGCAGCGCGCCCAGTCGACGATAGTTACTCAAAACCCCGCCCTCACTCAGCCCAAATCAGATCGTCGATATCAAAACCCAAGGCACTAGCACGCGCTACAAAACGCTGCTTTAAGCCATCGTCGACTTGAGGCTCCCGGGCCAATAGCCACAGGTAGTCGGTGGTTGGACCTGCCACAAAGGCGTAGTCGTAGTTGCTGCCTAATTCGAACACCACATAGCTGCCGTAGAAGGGGCCAAAGAAAGACACCTTCAAATGAGCGGTATCATCGGCGCCCACGAAAGTGGCCTTCCCTTCGGCCACATCCCGCTCGCCGTTATCGATGCGAGTACCACTGTTAACAACCCGAATCATGCCGTCATCGCGCAGGCTGTACTCGGCGGTGATAGCGGTGAGACCCCGCTCAAAACTGTGATCAAGCCGGGCGATTTCGTGCCAACGCCCAAGGTAGCGGTCCTTATCAAAACCAGTGACGGGCTCAACGCCGTCGGGTACACCAGTGCAGGCCGTTATTAACAGCATTAGGCAAAGAGGGAGGGCGCTACGCAGAGTGAAAGCCATGGTCTACTCCTTAGATTGGGGCAGCTAGAGTGATGGGCCACTACCCATAATGCAAGCTGTGGGACACAAGAAGCCAGTGGCATCACCGACAAGGCACACAAACACCTATTGCCTAAATACCAGCAGCCATTTACTGTATATATATACAGTATTTGATCATAGCCATGTCCTACGCCGAACTCCATTGCCTAAGCAATTACAGCTTTTTACGAGGCGCCTCCCACCCCGAAGAATTGGTACAACGGGCCGCCGAGTGCCGCTATAGCGCACTCGCCATTACCGACGAATGCTCCTTAGCGGGTGTCGTCAAAGCACATGTGGCGGCTAAAGAACACCAACTCAAGCTCATTGTTGGCAGCGAATTTAACCTCAGCGAAGGCTTACGGCTTATTGCCCTAGCGCCCAATCGGGCCGCTTACGGGGAGTTATCGGGGCTTATTAGCCGATCTCGGCGGCGCAGCGCCAAAGGGGAATACACCACCCGCTTACCCGATATTGCCTTTCACCTAAAGCGTTGCCTCATCATTTGGCTGCCAAGCGATGATGAGCAGCAAATCGGCTACGGTCAGCAACTAGCACGCTTGTGTAAAGGCCGGGTTTGGGTGGGTATATCGCGGCTTCTGGGTAATGACGAGCTGCGACGCTTTCGACAGCGCTGGCAATTAGCCCAGTCCCTTAACTTACCTATGGTGGCCTGTGGCGACGTGCAAATGCACTGTGCTAGCCGCAAGCCACTGCACGACGTGTTAACCGCGTTGCGTCATCGCACCACCGTCGAGCGCCTGGGGCAACGACGACTAGCCAATAGCCAACAACATCTGCGACGACTGAATAAGCTACTGCCCCTCTATCCACCGTCGCTCACCAGCGAGACCCTGCGTATTGCCCAGCAGTGCCAGTTCAGTCTTGACGAACTGCGCTATGAGTACCCGGAAGAGGTTATCCCCGAGGGCTATGACGCCAACAGTTATCTGCGCCAGCAGGTCGCCAGAGGCGCGGCTCAACGTTGGCCGCAGGGTGTACCCACGGCTATTGAAACCCGTATTCACACCGAGCTCGATCTCATTACCGAGCTACGCTACGAGTATTATTTTCTAACCGTCTACGATGTGGTGCGCTTTGCCCGCGAGCGCGGCATTTTATGCCAGGGCCGAGGCTCAGCCGCCAATTCCGTGGTGTGCTACTGCCTACACATCACCGAAGTGAACCCCGAGCAAATCTCCCTGCTATTCGAGCGTTTCATCTCAAGGGAGCGGGATGAACCCCCCGATATTGATGTGGACTTCGAGCATGAACGGCGGGAAGAGGTCATTCAGTATATCTACCAGAAATACGGTCGACGCCGTGCGGCACTGGCGGCCACGGTTATTACCTATCGCTCGCGCAGTGCCGTACGCGATGTGGGTAAAGCCCTGGGGTTCGATCCGGTTATTGTCGAAGACTTAGCGCAATCCCTGGCCTGGTGGAATCGGGAGCGAGAGCTGCAGCAGCGTTTTGAGCAGCAGGGCATCGGTATGCCTGGGCATCAGGCACAACTGTTTCTGACCTTGGTACAAACACTGTTGGGGTTTCCGCGACATTTGTCTCAGCACGTGGGCGGCTTCGTGATTAGCCGCGGACCACTATCGAATATGGTCCCCATAGAAAACGCCAGCATGCCCGATCGAACGGTCATCCAGTGGGATAAAAACGATATCGAGGCGCTGGGTCTGTTGAAAGTGGATGTGCTGGCGCTGGGCATGCTGTCGGCTATTCGTAAAACGCTGGCACTGGTGCAGCGCGACCAGCCCCATCTCAACACACTGCAAAGCATTCCCCGGGAAGATCCCGCCACCTATCGAATGCTGCAAAAAGCCGATGCCATGGGAGTCTTTCAAATTGAATCACGGGCGCAAATGTCGATGCTGCCACGCCTAAAACCCGCCTCCTTTTATGATCTCGTTATTGAGATTGCCATTGTGCGGCCAGGGCCTATTCAAGGAGACATGGTGCACCCGTACTTGCGACGCAAACACGGACTCGAACCCATCAGCTACCCGAATGATGCCATCCGCTCGGTCCTTGAGCGCACCTTAGGGGTGCCCATCTTCCAAGAGCAAGTCATTCGACTCGCGATGGTCGCCGCGGGTTTTAGCGGCGGTGAAGCCGATGCTCTGCGACGCGCCATTACCAACTGGGGCAAGGACAGCAAGCTGTTAACGTTTGAGCACAAGTTGAAACAGGGCATGCTTGAACGGGGTTACAGCCCAGGTTTTGCCGAGCGCCTGTTCGATCAAATTAAAGGCTTTGGAGGTTACGGCTTTCCCGAGTCCCACTCTGCAAGCTTTGCGCTGTTAGCCTATGTATCGGCGTGGCTCAAATGCCATCACACTGCGGCGTTTTATGTGGGCCTACTCAATAGCCAGCCCATGGGGTTTTACAGCCCCTCCCAGCTGCTACAAGACGCCCGGCGACACGGCATTACGATACTGCCAATTGACGTACAACAAAGCCACTGGGACCACCAATTACTGCCACAAGCCAATCAAGGACAGCCGCCCATTCGCTTGGGTTTTCGATTGGTCCGGGGTTTAAGCCAAGCAACCGCTCAGCGCATTGTGGCGGCGCGTGAGCACCAGCTATTTCACAGTATTGCCGATTTGCGCCGACGGGCTGCCCTGCAACGACAAGACTTAGAAACCTTAGCGGCGGCAGATGCGCTGGCCAGCCTTAGCGGTCACCGCCATCAAAGCCAGTGGCAAGTCATGGCTTTAGAACCCGAGCGGCCGCTATTACCCACCGAACAACCCACACCTGATGCCAATGAGGCGAACCGTATTCAAGCACCGACCACGGTTGATAACGTATTAGCCGATTACCAAAGCACAGGGGTCACCTTAAGGGAACATCCACTGGCTCTACTGCGACACACCGCACCGTTCAATCAGTGTCGACGCCAAACTGAATTACACGCCCTTGGCAGTAACCGATTCGTTCGGATTGCTGGCCTAGTCACCTGTCGTCAGCGGCCGGGCACCGCCTCGGGGGTTATTTTTCTAACCCTCGAAGACGAGACCGGCAACCATAATGTGGTGGTCTGGCCGAAGGTGCAGGACCATTTTCGCGACGCCCTCATGACTGCCCAATTACTACTGGTTAAGGGCACCCTCGAGAGCCGAGACGGGGTAATGCACGTTATAGCCGGCGCGCTGTATGACCATAGCCATGCACTGGCCGAACTTAAGGTGCGCTCACGGGACTTTCATTAGTTCCCATTAGCATTAGTCCCCATTAGCGTTAGCTTCCATAAGCCCCCGCTAACCGCCACTCGCCCTCGTCAGTGCCCACAGCCTGTAGTGCAGCACTTACAGTGACTCTGACATGAGGGCGTGGCATTACCCTTACGATTAACCCTCGAAAGCTTTAACCGGCTCTGATACCTGCACCGATTCGAGGTTAGTGCCACGCAGCCAGGCCAGCATGGTATCGGCGTCGGACACTTCGAAGGGGTCTGTGGGGCAGTTGTCATCAAGACCGGGCTCAACAAACATTTTTTCGATAGTGCCGTCGTTCACCACCATCGAATAACGCCAGCTGCGCATACCAAAGCCCAGGTTCGATTTATCAACCAGCATGCCCATCTTGCGGGTGAACTCAGCATTGCCATCGGGCAGCAGGAAGATATTGCGGTTACCCAGCTCTTTACCCCACTTGAACATCACAAAGGCGTCGTTGACTGAGACACAAATAATGTCGTCGATGCCCTCTTTACGAAACTCCTCATAGAGATCGTCGTAACGGGGCAAATGGTTAGACGAGCAGGTGGGCGTAAAGGCACCGGGCAGCGAAAACACCACCACACGCTTGCCCCCAAACAGATCAGCGGAGCACTTATCTTCCCAGCGGAACGGATTAGGGCCTTCAACCGCCTCGTCACGGACGCGGGTTTTAAACACAACATTGGGTACTTTCGTTACAGACATAGCTAAATCTCCTGTGGTCTGTGTTAATACGACACAGATGAAGTGTAGATCCAGCAATGTTCGCGGTAAAACAAATTGATTGGATGAATTTAATCGTTTTTTACGATTAAAGCGGCCGCCACTGTTCTGGGGCGCTACTCGGTATCGGAGCGCACCAGGGCCTCAAGAGCACCGTTACCCGCTTCAAAAATGCTGAACTCGATAGGTCGGCAGCACACCTGGCAATCTTCAATATAATCGAGCCCCACGTCTTCCGGGTTTAGCAGCACCGAAATGGGTTCACCGCAGTAGGGGCAATACACCGAGGTCTCTTGCAACTCCATCATCATTGGCCACCACAATCATTGACGGCTGTACGAAGGGCAATCATGTCCAGCACCCGTGTTTTTAATCAAATCCAACAGATAGTTGTTATCGACGACAACAACACCTAACGGCGACTGCACCGCCAAAACCGTTTAGGCGGCTTTTACCGATAGCTTATCGTCAGCGGCACTGCTGAAGACCAGTGTACCGTCATCGATGGGTTCATCTCGGAACAGGGTTCGATCGCTGCGATAGTGTTGGGGATTAATCCAAGGTGCGCGGTCGCCCTGCTTAGGAAAGCGCGGCAGCGCTCGCTGCATGTAACCTGCAGAGAAGTCATCAATCCACCACCGCTGGGGCATAGCCGCCGCCAGCGCCGCATCAATACGCGGCACCACCGTATCGACCCCCTGCTGCTGCATATGGTTTAGCAGCCGGCAACTCCACCGGGCAATCAAATCGGCACGTAACGTCCAAGAGGCATTGATGTAACCAAAGGTGTGCACCATATTGGGGATGTCAGAGCACATCATGCCCTTGTAGGTCCAACTGTTGGCAAAGTCGATAGGCTCACCGTCGAGGGTGAATTCGGCGCCACCCAAAATAACCAACTCGAGACCGGTAGCCGACACAATCACATCGGCCTCTAGGGTGTCCCCCGACTGCAGCTTAATACCGGATTCGGTGATGCTGTCGATGGTATCGGTCACGACCGTGGCTTTCCCCGACTGAATAGCCTTAAAGAGATCGTCGTCTGGCACCGCACACAGACGCTGGTCCCAGGGGTTGTAATGGGGGGTGAAATGTTTATCGACGTCTAAATGATCACCCAGCGTCTTGCGCACCTTGCGCAATAACATCCAGCGCATGAATTTGGGGGCCACCCGACTCAAACCATAGAGCCACTGCTGAAACAGCACATTACGCCAGCGCACCAACTCGTAAGCCATCTGGGCGGGTAGAATCGTCTGCACGAAATGCGCGAAGGCGCTGACCTCGGGTGCCGTAATGACGTAACTAGGGGAGCGCTGCAGCATGGTCACACTGGCCGCTGTTGGCGCCATGCTGGGTACCAAGGTCACAGCGGTGGCGCCCGAGCCAATCACGACGACGCGCTTGCCGCTGTAGTCCAAGGATTCAGGCCAAAATTGCGGATGAATCCAATGGCCGGCGAAACGCTCTTTGCCCGGAAAGTCAGGCTCGTAGCCCTTGTCATAACTGTAATAGCCCGAACACATCAGCAAAAACCCGCAACTCATGTGGCGTGTTTGCCCATCGACAGTGACCGTGAGGTACCAGCGCGCATCCGCCGATGACCAATTAGCCGCCGTCAATTGATGGCCAAACCGAATACGCTCACGAATGCCGTATTCGTCGGCGGTTTCGTTCACGTAGTCACGAATAGAGGGACCATCGGCGATGGACTTGCGTGCCAACCAAGGCTTGAAGTCATAACCCAAGGTGTACATGTCACTGTC
>CAJXNM010000028.1 GCA_913057135.1 uncultured Halieaceae bacterium | reverse complement strand
TGGTGCCCAGAGACGGAATCGAACCGCCGACACGGGGATTTTCAATCCCCTGCTCTACCAACTGAGCTATCTGGGCCAAGACATGAAGGCCGCGTATTAGACCTGTTGAGCGACTTTGCGTCAAGCACTGAGGCGCTTTTCTCGAATTGCTGCATTGGCATGGGGTGATATGCTGAACAACATTGTTCATTCAAGGAGAGGTTATGTCGGCTAGGGCTTGGTGTCGTCGTGCCCGCTTGTGGTCTACCAGCGTTTCTATCAGTCACTCTAGCCAGCACTCAGTGTCGTTAAATCGTTATTGGGCTATTTTGCTCATCGGGCTATCGGCACCGATAGCGGCGGCGGACTGGCAGTCGGTCGCTTCCGTGTTGCAGCAGCGATGCGTCATGTGCCACAGCGGTGACACGGCACCTTTGGGGCTGCAATTGAGCGACTACGGGTCGTTGATGCAGGGTTCAGTGAATGGTCCGGTCATCGTAGCCGGCGATCCGGACGGCAGCCCACTGATACAGCGCATACGTGGCACCGCCCAGCCCCAAATGCCCTTGGCGGGCCCTCCTTTGGCGAATAAAGACATTGAGCTCATCACCGAATGGGTTGCTGCCGGCGCCAAAGGTCCCGATGCGGCCGATGTGCCCGCAGTGGCCGCCCCCACAGACCCCTATGCCGATGGGGTTGTCCGCTACGATGAAGTGGCGGGTATCTTTGGTCGTCACTGTGTCTTGTGCCACGCCGATGGCGGTAAGTATCTATCACCCCCCGAGGGACTAAAGCTCACCGACTACAACTCCATCCTGCGCGGTGGTGAGCGGGTGGTTGTGTTGCCCGGTAATGCCGCGGGTTCGGAAATTATTCGGCGGGTGAAGGGTCTGGCAAAACCCCGTATGCCCTTCAACGGCCCACCCTGGCTGACAGATGATGAAATTGCGTTACTGGCGGCTTGGATTGATGGCGGTGCCCTCTCTGCCGAGGGGGAGCCAGCCCCAATTCCGGTTGGGGGTCGGGTTCGTCTGCGTGGTCGTCTGACGGCAGCCAATGCTATTGATGGCGCTGAATTTGTTACTAACAACGCTACGCGCACCAAGGATCTGCCGCCCATAGGCGGCATGGCAGAATTGCGAGGTTATATCGATGCCGATGGGCGTATCGTGGCCGAGCGTTTGCGGTCCCGCTAAGCGGGCGCTGCGTCGCCATTAATAGGGGCAAGCTCGTCCTCGGCCGACTGGACCTCGCTGCGGTGGTCCGAGGCCAATACCGAGTAGATGGCGGGCAGTAGCACCAGGGTAAAGAAGGTGCCAATAAGCATGCCTACTACCAGAATGAAGCCTATGCTGTTGCGTGCCTCAGCCCCTGCGCCGGTTACCAGCACCAATGGGAAGTGACCCAGCACCGTGGCGCCCGTGGTCATTAACACAGGACGCAGTCGACTGGCTGACGCCGATCGTATGGCGTCGAGTTTTGACAGACCATCCCGTTGCGCTTGGTTGGCGAACTCTACAATGAGGATGGCGTTTTTCGTGACCAGCCCGGCCAGCGTGATAAGCCCCACCTGAGAGTAGATGTTGATAGTGGTCAGGCCTGTAAAGGTAATTACCAGGGCAGAGAATAGGGCCAAGGGGATAGACCCTAGCAGGATAATGAGCGGATCCCGGAAGCTATTGAACTGGATGGCTAGCACGAAAAATACCAGTGCCATCGCTATGGCGAGCACACCCAGTAGCGTATTACCCTCGCTGCGAATTTCCCGGGATTCACCGGTGTAGTCGATCACATAGTGGCTCGGTAACAACTCTTTGGCTTTCTGTTCAATAAAGGCGAGACCTTGCTCTTTGGTGGTGCCGGGTATCACGCCGCCGAAAATCTTGAAGGCATTCTTTTGCTGGAAACGTGTCAGCGCCCTGGGCGCCGTGATGCGCTCTAAACTGGCCACTGATCCCAAGGGAATCAAATCCCCGGTGGGGGTTCTAATGGGCAAATCCAGCATGGCATCAAGGCTGTTACGCTCATCGCGACCGACTTTTGGAATAACCCGATAAGCTCGCCCTCTGTCATCGTAGCGCGTGATGTAGGCCTCGGTGTTGAGCAGCGCAATCTGGTTCGAAAGATCACCCAGTGACATGCCTAGATCGGCCAAACGCTGCTTATCAATATTGATGCGCCCCTGCACCAGGTCCACCCGTAAGTCCGTATCGGCGAACATAAATAGCCCCGACTCCTCGGCGGCGCTGACCAGGGCTTTCGCGTAGGGCAGCATCGTTGCGGCATCGTCAGAGCTATTGACCACTACCTCAACATCGAATTGGCCGGCACTGGGAAGACTGGAATCATTGATGGCAAATACGCTCAGCCCTGGAATTTCCTTTAGTGCGCCGTAAAGCTCGAATATGCGATCTTGCAAGCGCCAGTCGCGCTCGTCGGGTGGCGTAAAGTCTTGGCCACCGTAACTACCTGAAGGCAGAATCACGTGCCACATGTCCAGTGCCCCATCGAATCTCGATAAGGTATTGACCACCGCATCCATGCTCTCATGGGTGTCATCAATGGCGGATTCCGGCGCCGCATCGGATACCACGGTGATGCCGCTTTGATCTTCGACCGGTGCTAGTTCTTTTAAGGAAAATAAATACAGTGGCGCCGTCAGCAGGGCGAAGAAAACACCGGCGGTAATGAGCTGCCAACGGTAGCTCAAGGAAAAATCCACCACTTTGGCGTACAGATTGGCGGTGTGATCAAAGCGCTTGTTGACCCAGCGCGTCGCTGCGGTTTCGTGCCCTTTATCGGGGCACACCCAGGCACTCATGATCGGTGACAGGGTAATAGCAACAACCCCCGATATCAGCACTGCAATCGCAAGGGTGAAGGCGAATTCCCTGAATAAAACGCCAGTCAGCCCACTGAGGATCCCGATGGGGGCATACACAACCGCCAAGGTCACGGTCATAGCGATGATGGGTGCAAGCAGTCGTCGCGAGGACGCCAGTGCGGCCGCGTATCGGCTCTTACCCTCGCGCAGGTTTTTGGCGACGTTTTCTACCACCACAATGGCATCGTCAACCACCAAGCCTACCGACAGCACAATCGCCAAAATAGTGAGTAGATTGAGGGAAAATCCCATCAATGACATGGCGGCGATGGCACCTAATAGTGAAATGGGGATGGTCAGTAGCGGCACCGCAGCGGTGCGCAGCGAACCCATGAGTGCCACCACCACAAAACCCACTAGGATGATGGTTTCCGCGAGCGTGATGAAAATCTCTTTGAGGGCATCGCGCATGTAGGTGGTGACATCGTATGCAATAAAGAAATCCAGCTTCTCGGGCAGTGTTTCATTAATGGCCGCCACCTCGGCGTACAGCGCATCAGCCACCGCAATTTCATTGGCACCGGGCGCCGGGTAGATGCCAATGAACACAACATCGGTCAGGCTATAGCGGGTGAGTCGATTGGTGTCCTCGGCGCCGGCCGCCACCTGCGCCACGTCCCCCAATCGGATATTCACACCCTCGGCGCGTTTCAACACGATGTCAGCGAAATCCTCGGGTTTGCGGGCCTCGGTGTTGGCTACCAGATCAATCTGCTGGGTAGCATTTTGCGCTCTACCTAATGTGCTAATGACATTATTGCGGCGCAGAGCCGCCTGAATATCATCTGCACTCACATCGAGCGCGGCCATACGGCTGGTATCGAGCCATATACGCATAGCAGGTCGAATGCCCGAGTTCATGGCGTTCTGCACATTCGGGATAGAGGTCAGTCGCGGCAAAATATCGCGCTGCATTAGGTCTGTAATGCTGGCACGGGTTTCGCCCTCTGGAATCGATAACGCCAGATAAAAACTGGCGTAGGGGCTGTCCGCCCGAATCACACTGATAGAGGGGTCCTCTGCGCCATCGGGCAACTCGTATCGGATCTGGCTCAGTCGGGTGTTGAGCTCGGCGAGCGCGTCGGTGCTGTCTTCGTTCAACGCAAGCCACACTTTTACGATGCTGCTGCCGCTGGTCGTTGTCGACTCAACATAGTCGACACCGGGTACGCTCGCGGCTACTCGCTCGATCGGTTCCGAAATGAAGCCCCGCACAGTCTCGGCACTGGCGCCAGGGTAGACCGTCATGATCTCTAGTGACGAGCTTTGGATGACCGGAAACTGAATGACGGGCAGGTCCAGGGCCGCACGGGTACCGACCAGCAGAAATACGAGAGACAGCACAACGGCAACGACCGGCCGTTTGACAAACACATCACTCCAGCGGGGCTGGTTTTCCGGGTGCGCCATCATCCTCGGGGTGCCTCCTTGACCACTTTGGCCAGGCTACCGTCACTCAGCTTAAAGGCCCCTTCAATGGCTACTACCGTGTCTGGACCCAACCGGTTGGGCTCAATGCCTTCGATGTAGGCGAAGCCATTGTCCTCTGCGATCAGGGAGATCCGCTCCAGGCGTGCTCGGAAAGGTACAAACGCGTCTTCACCGGCATCGGTTAACACAAAGATATGAGGCCCCTCGATGTCCCAGCGTACAGCGTGGCTTGGTATACCCAATGTCAATCTGGGCCGGCGTGTGCGTACCTCAACCAATACCAGCTCTCCGTGGCGCAGCCGGCCATCATCAATGGCCGCGCGGACGTCAAAAGCCCTTAGACCTGTGCCGAGGGCGTCTGCGACGGCGATAATACGGGCTTCTCCAATGACCTCATGATCAAGGGATAACAATCGAACCGAGTCTCCCGGCGCAACACGCGCAACACCCTGGGGCACTTTAAAGTCGATCCATCGCTCGCTAGAGGTGTCGGTGAGCGTGGTCATGACCTCGCCGGCGCGTATTAAATCCCCTACGTTAATGCCATAAATGCCCAATCGCCCGGTAAAAGGCGCGCGCAAAGTCAGGCGACTTAACTGCGCCGTATTGGCTGCTAGTTGTGCTCGCACCGCTTTGTTGCGAGACAACAGGGTGTCAAGTTGATCTTGGGAAGCCAGAGATTGGGCTTTTAGCTGCTTTACCCGATTAATCTGCAGTTCTATGAGCTCAAGATCTGCTCGCAGGGCTTCCCCTTGAGCTTTGAGGTCTTCGTCGAATAACTGAAGGATGATGTCCCCCTGTTCGACAACGGTGCCGGGTGCCACTGGCAGTGCCACCACTCGGCCGGTCGCCTCAGCTGCCACTTCAACAAATTGGGGCGCGCGTACCGTACCCGTCAGTTTTCGCACGGGCGTCCACTCAACCTGTGCCAGATTACCGGCGGTGACCGCCGAGTAGGGGGGAGGGAAGCTTTCCGCCATCGCCATTGCATCGGTAATCTGCTGGTATTTGATGGCAGCGAGACCAGAGGTCACACCCAGACATGCCAATGCGGTGAGAAGCCAGGGAAGAACGCGCATGAGTCAGTTTCCGCAAGTGGTGGAGCAATAGGGGCGCATTCCGCGCAGTTGGCTTAGTTTACGGCCTTGGCTGACACTTTGCTTAGTTTGAAGGTGGTACATAGCCCTCTGCCTGGTCATATTCTTCCCCCGCCAGAAATTTTGTCATTTGCTCTTGCAAATACGAACGCGCCGCTGGGTCCATAAGACTCAAGTGCTTTTCGTTGATGAGCATCGTCTGCTGGGCTTGCCATTCCTGCCAGGCCTTCTTTGAAACATGCTCGAAGATGTCTTGTCCTTTGGGCCCCGGGAGTGGCGGTCGTTCTAGCCCTTCGAGTTGTTCCCTGTAGCGGCGGCAAAAAACGGTTCGGCTCATAACATCTCCTGATCGGTACTAGCTTTGGATGTGTGTTGATGAAGGTGCGTGTCAGCCCACTGCCGAAGCAGCTTGAGGACCGGTGCTGGCAAGCCCAACTCGGCGCCCTGTTGTGGGCTGTACCAGTGGTGTCCTTGGTCAGCAATCGTGCTTACTGCTGTGCCTACGTTAATAGCGATGGGCTGGATGTCGAGATGAAAGTGGGAAAATGTGTGTCGCAGTCCTGGAAGGTCGAGAGTCGCTATCGGTGTAACCCCCAACCTTTGTTGACACCATTCGTTAAGATCCTGGCGATGGCTGATTTCGGGAAAACTCCACAGGCCACCCCATATCCCGCTGGGCGGTCGTCGCTCAAGCAGGACCTCATGACGTTCATTGTGAACCAGTAAGAACAGCGCATCGCGAACGGGCAGTGCCCGTTTCGGTTTTTTCCCCGGAAACGATAGTAGGTCGCCAGCGGCGAAGCCCTCGCAGCTATCGACTAAGGGGCAGCGACCACATTGCGGACGGCTTCGGGTGCATAGGGTAGCCCCTAGATCCATCATGGCCTGCGTGTAATCGGCGACCCTGTTATCGGGTGTGTAGGCCTCGGCCAGCAGCCATAACTGCTTTAAGGTCTCGGATTGTCCGGGCCAGCCGGCTACTCGATGATGGCGTGCCAACACCCGTTTGACGTTGCCGTCCAATATGGGTGCGCGAATACCCATGGCGATGCTGGCAATAGCACCGGCTGTTGAGCGGCCAATGCCCGGTAGCGCCTCTAAAGCTGTGACAGATGTGGGAAATTCGCCACCGTGATGTTCAACAATTTCAATGGCACTGCGCCTAAGATTGCGGGCGCGGCTGTAATAGCCCAAGCCGGTCCACAGATGTAACACCTGGTCTTCACTGGCGCTGGCAAGGGCCGTGACAGAGGGAAATGCGGCCACAAATCGCTCGAAATAGGGTATGACCGTGCTTACCTGCGTCTGTTGCAGCATAATTTCCGACACCCAAACCCGGTAAGGGGAGATGTCTTGCTGCCAGGGCAGGTGTTTTCTGCCCCAATGGTCAAACCAATCGAGCACCCGTGCAGCAAAATTGGCAGGATCGATGGGGTTTGTGTCGGTGGTGGTCTTCAAGTGAACTGGCGCCGCTCTTTCGATACAATGCGCGCCAATTGTACCGCGCCCCGTTAATCGTCGCCCCGTCTAGGCTCTAGGTTGGGCGCCTGCAGGAGTTACAGCATGACTCAGCCCGTCGAACCCCGCTCAGAGAGCGCCCGAACTGCGGTTGTGAAACGCGATACCCTCGAGACCCAAATCGAAGTTTCCCTGTGTCTCGATGGTCGTGGCCAGGCAGAATTCGATACTGGCGTGCCTTTTTTAGAGCACATGCTCGACCAAATTGCCCGTCACGGCATGATGGATATCAAGGTATATGCCAAGGGCGATTTGCATATCGACGCACACCATACGGTGGAAGATATTGGTATCACCCTCGGTCAGGCGTTCGCGCAAGCCGTCGGCGATAAAAAAGGCTTGGTCCGCTACGGACACGCCTACGTGCCCCTCGATGAAGCGTTATCTAGGGTGGTCGTCGATTTTTCAGGTCGGCCAGGCTTGAGTTACCACCTGCCATTCACCCGAGCTGCTATTGGTGGCTTTGATGTCGATTTATTTCTGGAGTTTTTTCAGGGCTTCGTGAATCACGCCAATGTGACCTTGCACATCGATAACTTGCGTGGCCACAACGCCCATCACCAGGCCGAGACGGTCTTTAAGGCGTTTGGGCGCGCGTTGCGTATGGCGTTGACGATTGATCCCGCCATGGCAGGCATCATGCCTTCAACCAAGGGCGTGCTCTGAGCTTATGGCGGCCAGTGTTGCGGTCATCGATTATGGCATGGGGAATCTGCACTCTGTAGCCAGTGCATTGGAGCACGCGGGCGCCGGTGAGGTGGTGGTTAGCCACGAGGCTGCTGCCATTGCACGGGCCGATCATGTGGTATTTCCCGGCGTCGGTGGTATTAGGGACTGTATGGCGGAGATCCGTCGATTGGGCTGTGATCAACTGCTCGCGGATGCCCTCGCCGATGGCCACAAACCCGTGCTTGCCATCTGTGTCGGCATGCAGGCACTCATGGACAGCTCAGAGGAAAACGGCGGTGTCGAAACCCTAGGTATCATCCCCGGGCGGGTCCGTTTCTTTGGGCAAGATCATCGCACTGAGTGCGGTCAGCGCTTAAAGGTGCCGCACATGGGTTGGAATGAGGTCCACCAATGTCGTGAGCATCCCCTGTGGGCTGGCATAGACGATGGCGCTCGTTTTTATTTTGTACACAGCTACTACGTAGCACCCGACGAACCTGCCGTGAATGCGGCTACCTTTAATTATGGCGTTGTTGGCAGTGCCGCTATCGCCCAAGACAACTTGTTTGCGGTGCAATTTCACCCCGAGAAAAGCCACACCGCGGGGCTGCGTTTGTTGTCGAACTTTTTACAGTGGAACGGAACATGCTGATTATCCCGGCGATAGATCTTAAAGATGGACAATGTGTGCGGCTTCGACAGGGGCTGATGGATGACAGCACTGTTTTTTCCGACGACCCGGTGGCCACTGCTCAGCGCTGGGCATCCGAGGGTGCGCGTCGTCTACACCTAGTCGATCTGAACGGTGCCTTTGAGGGTGAGCCGGTTAATGCTGGGGCCGTCGAAGCTATTGCCCAAGCCTTGCCCGATCTGCCGATTCAAATCGGTGGTGGTATCCGCGATCTGAATACCATCGAGCGCTATCTGGCGGCGGGTGTTAGCTACGTCATCATCGGTACCCAAGCGGTTAAAGAGCCTGCTTTTGTACGAGTGGCCTGTCGGGAATTTCCCGATCGCGTCATTGTCGGGATCGATGCTAAAGACGGCATGGTTGCAACCGATGGCTGGGCCGAGGTCTCCGATCAGCGCGCTACCGAGCTGGCGGCACGTTTTGAGGAAGCCGGTGTCAGCGCCATTATTTATACCGATATCGCCCGTGACGGCATGATGAGTGGCGTTAACGTGGAGGCTACCGTTGAGATGGCTCGGGCCTCTAGCGTGCCCGTTATCGCCTCGGGTGGCGTTACTCACCTGGATGATATTCGTAAGCTAATGCATTACAGCCGCGAAGGTATAGCCGGTGCCATTACTGGGCGCGCCATCTACGAGGGCGCCATTGACTTTGCCGAGGCGCAATCCTTAGTCGATAACTTTATGCGAGTCGGCTAATGGGTTTGGCCAAGCGCATTATCCCCTGCCTTGATGTCGATCGGGGTAGGGTGGTGAAGGGCGTCAATTTTGTTGGTATTCGGGACGCCGGCGATCCGGTGGAAATTGCCCGTCGCTATAACGAGCAGGGTGCCGACGAAATTACCTTTCTCGATATCACCGCGAGCCACGAAGAGCGGGATACCACGGTACACACTGTTGAGCAGATGGCTCGAGAGGTTTTTATACCTCTCACTGTAGGGGGCGGCATTCGCAGCGTGTCGGATATTCGAACCATGCTCAATGCGGGCGCCGATAAGGTCAGCATTAATACCGCCGCCATCCACAACCCCGAGCTTGTGGCAGATGCCGCGGCCCGCTTTGGCTCCCAGTGCATTGTGGTGGCTATGGACGTTAAGCGGGTGACTAACGATGCCACCGATGCCCCACGCTATGAATTGTTTACCCACGGCGGACGTAAGCCCACGGGAATCGAAGCGGTATCGTGGGCGCAGCGTATGGCGGCCTTGGGTGCGGGTGAAATTTTGCTCACCAGTATGGATCGTGATGGCACCCGTGATGGTTTTGAATTGACCATAACCCGCGCTATTGCCGATGCGGTCGATATTCCGATTATTGCATCGGGTGGGGTCGGCAATTTACAGCATCTTGTCGATGGCATTGTCGAGGGTGGCGCCGATGCTGTCCTTGCGGCGAGTATCTTCCATTTCGGTGATCACACCGTTCCCGAGGCAAAGCACTATCTCGCCCAGCACGGGGTAGAAGTCCGCCTGTGACTCGCCCTTAGCTACTGGGTTTTTCAGTTACCCTCATGTTAGAGGCTTAGGCTCACTGGGTATCGGTATCGGTATCGGTATCGGTATCGGTATCGGTATCTGGCAGGGCACCCGTTGAACCGTCATCCGACTGCGCAGGCGCATCTGCACGGACACGGTTTGAACGCTGTCGCGTACCCAGCAAGTTAATGCCCCGCAGCAGGGTTAGTGCCTCGTAGAGCTGATTGTCGTTTTCCCGCAGATCTGAAAGGCTGTCACTCTCGGGACTGAAATCCTGCTCGCTGCTGTCCTCCGCGGCGTCTAAGCGGCCTTTTAAATCCGCCTCGCTGATTCGTTGTCCTTCAACGCTTGTGATTTGCGCGCGTTCAACAACGATATCGGGCACGATACCCTCTGCCTGAATGGAGCGACCATTGGGTGTGAAATAACGGGCGGTAGTGAGCTTCACTGCTCGATTTTCAGAGACGGGTAATACGGTTTGCACCGAGCCTTTACCGAAGCTTCGGGTGCCCATAACGACCGCGCGACCTCGATCTTGTAGTGCCCCGGCTAAAATCTCGGAAGCGCTCGCTGAACCGCTGTTTATGAGTACCACAACAGGGGCACCGTTTAGGGCGTCACCGGGTTTGGCGTTATAGGTTTCGCCTGCGCTGGGATGGCGCCCTTCGGTGTACACCACCAAGCCACCGTCGAGGAACAGATCCGCCACATCGACGCTAGCCCCTAAGACCCCCCCGGGGTTGTTGCGCAGGTCAATGACCAAGCCCTCTAGTTCGCCATCTTGGGTTAAATCGGTCAGTGCATCGCGGCTTTCATCTCCGGTGTGCCGCTGGAACTGAGCAATACGAAGATAGCCCAAACCCGGCGACAGCTGTCTAGATCGGACACTGCCGACTTTGATGGTGTCGCGCACTACCGAGACATCAAACGGCTCGGGGTTACCGGGCCGGCCAATCTGCAATTTGATGCTGCTGCCAATCGGGCCACGCATACGTTCGACCGCGTCATTGATGCTCATACCTTTGACGGGTTCATCGTCGAGTTTGAGAATAATATCGCCGGCCTCTAGGCCCGCGTCCACGGCTGGGGAGCCATCGATGGGTGCGATGATCTCGATGTAACTACCACGTCGACCGATTTCGATACCCAAGCCCGAAAACTCACCCTCGGTGGATGTTTGTAGATCGCTGTAATCTTCTTTGGTGAGGTAAACCGAGTGGGGATCAAGGCCCTCGAGCATGCCGCGGACGGCGTATTCGAATAGGGTGCTGTCATCGACTTCTTCGACGTAGCCCGAGCGAATTTGATGAAACACATCGGCAAAGATCTGTAACTCTTCAAGTGACAGCACACCGTCGTTTGAGTCGACAGCGGCATCCTGAGCTGTGCTGTTGTTCTCATCGCCGGCCGCGGTAAGTGCCACGCCGCCACTTAGAGCAAGGATTGCAAGCAGTCTTGCCAAAAGAGTTCCCATTCAAAACCTCGTTAACTGGCGTGTTTTATGCCGGTTGATTAAATCCGTTTGAGCCACGGGTCACCGCGCAAGACCGTGGTCGTACATGTTAACCGATTGCCGCTGGCTACCGCTTGAGCCATGGGCTTGGATCAATCGGTTTACCTTGATGGCGAATTTCGAAATAAACCCCCGGCGCTGTATTACCGCCACTGGCACCAACCGTGGCAATGACCATGCCGGGAGTGACCCAGTCGCCTATTTCCTTACGCAGGCTTCTATTGTGTCCATAAAGACTCAAATAACCCTCGCCGTGATCAATAATCATCAACAGCCCCTGACCCCGTAGCCAGTCGGCATAGACGACCCGACCATGATGTATGGCTTGTATTTCACTGCCTTCTCGGGCCGGTAGCAACCAGCCCTGCCAGCGCATATTGGCCCGATTTCTGATCTCACCATACCGGTGGCTCGGGCGAGCTGTCACCGGATAGCGCATTTCACCTTTTGCGGCAGTGAAGGGCTTATAGTCTATGGGTGTATCCAGCTCTGCCAGCGTTTTGCGTAGCTCCTCAAGTAATTCGCTGAGTCTCTCGGAGTCCTGTTGCAGTTGACGCACACGAGCGCCATCGGTCTGAAGGTCCGACTCGATTTGGGCCAGGGTCTCTTTGCGCTCCCGCTGTAGTACCGCGGCGCGACCCCGATCTCGCTCTAATGTGGCTCTTCGGTCACTGAGTCGTTGCTGCGCCGCTCTGGTGGCCTGAGTGTTGGCTTTCACTTCATCGAGCAGCGTTAAGAATTGATCGATACGATCGGCTCGCTGATGTAACAGCCGCTTGTAAAAGGCCAAATTGCGGGCTAATCGGTCAGGGGATTGGTCACCGAACAGAATTCTGGCGCTGCCGCCCTGATTCAGCCCCCATAACTGGCGGAGCTCTGACAATAAGCTCTCACGCTGTGTTGTCACCTGTTCATTGAGTTTCTTGGCTTCAGTCGACAAGGTATCGAGTTGTTTGAGTTCGATTTGAATGGCCGCACGCACCGTGATCAGCGCATTATCGATGTCACTGATCTCACGCTCAGTGGCCCGCAGCTGGGTTTGTAAGCTGTCTCGTTGTCCCCGATTTCGCTCAAGTCGTTTTTGCACCAACGCAATTTGTTTGCGCAGCTGTTCGAGTTTGGCTTGTGTTGCTTCCTCTTTTGAGGTGCTTTGGGAAACCGCAGTTACCGACAGCAACAGTGAACACAACCCGATGCAGGCAGCGAGACCCCACCGGTTATGAATTGTCACCTTTAGGCTTCGCTCTCGAACAAGCTGACACCGGTCATAGCGGTTGGCTTTTGCAGGTTCATCAGTGTCAGCAGCGACGGCGCGACGTCGGCCAAAATACCCCCCTGCTGCCGCAGCCGGCGATTATCACAACCGATATACACGAGGGGCACAGGTTCGGTTGTATGTTGCGTGTGAGGCTGATCACTAAGGTAGTCAATCATTTGTTCGCAGTTGCCGTGATCTGCCGTAATCAGCCCTTGCCCGTTGTTATTAAGCAGCGCTTGCTCGAGGCGACTCAGGCAGTGATCGAGGGTTTCAACAGCAACAATGGCTGCGTCATAAACCCCTGTGTGGCCCACCATATCGCCGTTGGCATAATTGACCACAATCAGGTGGTATTGCTGTTCCTCAATGGCCTCAATGACCTTGTCGGTCACTTCTTCTGCACTCATTTCGGGTTGAAGATCGTAGGTTGCGACATCCGGTGAAGGGACTAGGCAGCGGGTTTCGCCCTCGAAAGTCTCCTCCCTACCGCCACTGAAAAAGAAGGTGACATGCGCATACTTTTCGGTCTCAGCGATGCGCAGTTGCCGCAGCCCATGGCTGGCGACAACCTCCCCAAGACTCTCCGACAGATTATCGGGGGGGAACGCCACAGGGCAGTCGAGTTCACCACTGTACTGGGTGGTGCATACCAGCTGACAGTTGGGTTGGCGGCTACGGGTAAAACCTTGGAAATCAGCGGTGGTCAGTGCGCTCACTAATTGTCTTGCCCGATCGGCTCGGAAGTTCATAAACAGTACCGCATCGCCATCGTTGAGGGTGACCGGCTGGCCGATACGGGTTGGCGCCACAAATTCATCGGTCTCATCGCGCTGATAGGCTTTTTGCAGCGCATCGATTGGGCAATCGTTATTGAAATCGCTCTCGCCATCGACCAATAGCCGGTAGCTGCGCTCGATACGGTCCCAGCGATTATCTCTATCCATAGCCCAGTAGCGGCCGTGCAGACTGGCAATGCGGCCCACGCCGATTGCTTCAAAAGCCGATAGTGCAGCTTCAATAGACCCCTGCGCGCTGCGTGGTGGTGTATCGCGACCGTCAAGGAAACCGTGTAAGTACAGATTTTTGGCGCCTCGCTCGGCAGCCAAGCGGAGGGCCTCGAACAGATGTTGCTCGTGACTGTGCACGCCCCCCGGCGATAACAACCCCATAATGTGCACGGCCTTGTCGTTGGCGACCGCACTATCGATAGCCTCGCAATAGGCTTCATTGTGCCTGAACGAGCCATCGGCAATGGCCTTATCGATGCGCGTAATCGACTGATACACAATGCGACCTGCACCGAGGCTCATGTGACCCACTTCCGAATTGCCCATCTGCCCTTCTGGTAGACCAACATCCAGTCCCGAACCGGAAATCAGCGTATGGGGAGCTTCAGACCACAGTCGATCCCAGGTTGGGGTTTTGGCATTGGCAATGGCGTTATCCCGGTGATCGGCTCGGTGGCCAAAGCCGTCAAGGATAACCAGTAGGGTGGTGCGATGTTGTTCAGTTGACATTGGATCTCTGGGGGCTGGCGAACGGTCAGAGTAAGTGTAACGGGTATATCAGTTGAGGACACTCGCAGCGATATGCGACGGCTACACCAGGGCTTCCTATTAGGGCGTTCTACGAAGGTGGAGTAGCAAAAACCAACCCGTTATACTGCCGCCCCTTGAACGACAGGGCTTGTGCCCCAACCTCTGTCCCTTACGCACCGACCGAGAGACGCCCGTGCAACTTGATTTGTTACTAGCCTTCATCGCCGAGCAATGGCTCTTGGTGGCGGCATTACTGACGACTTTGTCGATGCTGTTTGTACACGAGTCCCGTAAAGCGGGCCCCGCCGCCAGTCCTCAGCAGGCCATTAACCTTGTTAATAGCGAGGCCGGTGTTTTCCTTGATATTCGTGACGGTAAAGAGTTCAAAAAGGGCCACATTGCCGATGCCCTGCACATTCCTCTTGCGTCACTCAGCGGTCGAATGGGTGAGCTCGATAAATACAAAGACAAGCCGGTTATTGTGGTCTGCAAGCTGGGTCAATCGGCGGCGGGTGCCACCAAACAGTTGCGTGCCGCAGGATTTTCCCGTGCCCAGAAGATGGCTGGCGGTATGACCGAGTGGCAGACCATGAAATTGCCGGTGGTATCCGAATGACGGCGTCAGTGGTTATTTACACCACCCGATGGTGCCCCTTCTGCGTCAGAGCTAAACACTTGTTGCAGCAAAAGCAGGTTCCATTCGAAGAAATCCCAGTCGATGGTGACCGGGAACTACGGGCACAAATGGCGCAACGGGCCGGTCGTACCAGCGTGCCGCAAATTTGGATTAACGATGAACACATTGGGGGTTGTGACGAGCTCTATGCCCTCGAACGCCGGGGTGCGCTCGATCCCTTATTGCACACTTCCCACTGACCTTAACCCCCTAGCCCCAACTTTTCAGGAGAAATGCCATGGCTGACGAACAAGCCGCAGCTCAAGACCAAGCCCCCCAGCAGCAGTTTACTCTGCAGCGCATTTACACCAAAGACATCTCGTTTGAATCCCCAGCAACGCCACAGGTTTTTAGGCAATCGTGGCAGCCGGCCATCAATGTAGATCTGAATACTAAAAGCGCGCGGGTAGACGATCAGGGTAATCACGAGGTGGTGTTGACGCTGACAGTTACCGCTAAGCTGGGTGATGACACCGCTTTCTTGGTTGAAGTGCAGCAGGCGGGTATTTTCTATGTGTCGGCTATTGAAGGGGAGCAGTTGCGCCAGGTGTTGGCGACCCTTGGCCCCAATATTCTCTTCCCCTATGCCCGTGAAGCGATCGACACTTTGGTGGTGAAAGGTGGTTTCCCTCCTTTGATGCTAGCGCCCGTTAACTTTGACGCCTTGTATCGACAGGCGGTCGCTCAGCAGGCACAGCAAGCCGCGCAAGCCGAAGAAACTGCCGCTGCCGAGGGTGATACCGCAACCCATTAATGGTTGCGCTAAGGCCTAGCTGGCTTCACGCATGCCCCTGACCGGGTGATTGTCTGAAGCCAGCTCTTTGATTTTTCGCGTTAAGGTATTACGGCCCCAGCCGAGCAATTCTGCTGCTTCTGCCCGTTTACCCTCGGTCTGCTCCAGAGCTGCTTCAATCATGATGCGTTCAAACTCCGGCAGTGCTCTTCGCAAGACATTTGCTTCCCCGGAAGCTAGTCGCAGGCGGGCCCAGGATGACAGCAGTGTTTGCCAGTCGTTGCCCCCTTGTCCCTGGCTCTTTTCATCACCGGGTTGCAGTAGTTCGGGTGGTAAGTCTGTTAAGCGAATTTCTCGTCCGGCGGCCATGACGGTCAGCCATCGACACGTATTTTCCAACTGTCGTACGTTGCCAGGCCATGGCAACTGACAGAGAAAGCGCTCCGCTTCCTGAGATAGGGTCTTTGTTTCCACTTCTAATTCAATAGCCGCCCTGCGCAAAAAATGTTGCATGAGTCGCGGTATATCCTCGCGGCGCTGGGACAGGTTGGGCAAGTGAATACGAATCACGTTCAGTCGGTGGAACAGGTCTTCCCGGAACGCACCCTTTGCCACAAGATCCTCTAAATTCTGATGAGTTGCCGCGATGATGCGAACATTAGCGCGCACAGGTGCCATGCCCCCGACACGAAAAAATTCACCGTCCGCAAGCACCCTCAGCAGTCGGGTTTGCGTCTCAGCGGGCATATCGCCAATTTCATCGAGGAACAAGGTACCACCATCGGCTTGTTCAAACCGTCCCTCCCTGCGCGCAGACGCTCCGGTAAAGGCGCCTTTTTCATGTCCAAAGAGCTCTGATTCCATCAGCTCTTTGGGTATTGCCGCCATATTGAGTGCAATAAAAGGCGCTTTGCTGCGCGGACTGTGCCGGTGTAATGCTCGAGCAACAAGCTCCTTGCCGGTACCCGATTCACCATTGATAAGCACAGTAATGTGGCTCTGCGCCAATCGCCCAATTGCCCGGAAAACCTCCTGCATGGCGGGTGCATTGCCAATGATGTCGGGGCTTTCGGTCTCTTCAACGGCGGCGCTTGTATTGCCACTGGCACTTTGGCTGTAGGCGCGCTCGACGGTTGCCACCATTTCGTCAACATCGAAGGGCTTGGGCAAGTACTCAAAAGCGCCCTCTTCATAGGAGCTGACCGCACTGTCTAAATCCGAGTGTGCGGTGGTGATGATGACCGGTACCTGGGGATGCTCTTTACGTAATTTAGCCAGCAGTGCCAGACCATCGGTACCTGGCATGCGGATGTCGCTGATGACAACGTCCGGGGTCGTGGAGACCATCGCAGACAACATGGCATCGGCGCTGGCAAAGGTCTCACAGTGAAGCCCCGCTTGGGACAGGGCGCGCTCAACAACCCACCGAATTGAGCGATCGTCGTCAACGACCCAGACATGGGTATCGGTAGCCATTGTTAAACCTCCATGGGTAATAAAATCGTGAAAACCGTGCGCCCGGGCTCGGTTTGGCACTGAATTAAGCCGCCGTGGCGGTTGGTAATCATTTGTGCGATGGATAATCCAAGGCCGGTGCCATTGGCGCGTCCTGTTACCATCGGTAGGAACAGGCCAGGCAATAGTTCATCGGGGATGCCGGGGCCGTTATCAATAATTTCAACCGCACACACCAGCTTGTGGCGGTTGCCGCCAATGGTGTATTGCCGTCGCGAGCGAGTACGCAGTGTGATGACCCCTTCACTATCGTTAGGCATGGCTTGCCATGCGTTACGCGTAATGTTCAACATGACTTGGAGCAGTTGATCGGGATCCGCCTCAAACTCAGGTAGGCTGGGGTCATAGTCTCGATCGAAGTCGATGGCGCCCAGGGTCTCGGCGGCCAGTAACTGTGTCACCCGTTCGGTGATCTCATGAATGTTACAAGGCCGTTTATTTAACTGTTCCCTTGGGCCCAGCATGCGATCGACTAAGGTGCGCAGTCGGTCTGCCTCCTCCATGATGACGTCGGTGTATTCAGATAGCGCGGGCTCGGGCAGCTCTTTGCTGAGAAGCTGAGCGGCACCCCGAATGCCCCCAAGTGGGTTTTTAACTTCGTGGGCTAGCCCTTTAATGATTTGGCGCAGTGACGCCTGTGCTTGCCAGAGGTTTTCCCCCTCGCTGATGGCATTAAGGCGATCGATGGGTGCCAGTTCTAGCAAGAGCTTGGGGGTCTCATCGCCGTGTAGGGGACTCACCGTGAGATCAACGGTCTGTTGATGCCCGCTGCGTAAAATCATGATGATGCCCCTGCGCACCATAGGAAAATCTTCAGACTGCGCCTGGTGTAACAGCGTGATCCATTCATCAGACAGTTGCAGAATTTCACTCAGGGGTTCGCCGATAGCGCGACTCGCTGATGCCTCTAGCAGGGTTTCTCCCGCGAGGTTAATCGCTTCAACCCGACCATCAGCGCCGACTAAAATGACGCTCGTTGCCAGTGTGTCGAGCACACTGTTGTCAAAGCCACTGGATTGTTGTGCGGCTCTGCGTTGACGAAGTCGGCGCATATAGGGATTCATCAGCGAATCGATGGCCTCAAGACATAGACAGTGGTTGCCTGTGAACGGTCAATGATTTCGCCGGCGCTGCTAAGGCGCTGCACCATGAGGCTGTGCTTGCCCCGGTAAACATTTTGCAGTTCCCAGGCGCTGCTGCGCTGGGGTGCGCCAGCGGGGCTGCCATCGACAACCAACTGAAGTTGCTCACCCCCGGCTAGGGCCGGTGAGATTGAAACGGACACCACAAAGTTGCCGGGCCCCATAGGAATCGTGCTGCCATCAGCTGGCTCGATAATCGTCGTTTGGTAGTCGATATCCGCAGGCGACGGCGCATCAACGGGCGGTATGGGTGTCTGTGCACTGGATGAGCGGGAGTCGGGTGAGCGGGTCGAATTGGTGGCAGGTAGTACAATTTCCTCGACACCCTCGTCGGCTGAGCCGGGTGGGCGTTTATCGCTAAACACTACGTTGCCGTTGCTATCGCGGTATTTGTAGATTTGTGCCTGTGCTACAGACAGCGGCAGCACCAAAAGCCCTACGGCGATAGCGCTCAAGCAGCAAATTCTCTGGCTTAGTCGGTTCATGCTGACCTTATCTCGGCTAGGATAATGAGCTAACACAATGCACCAATTTGGTGCGCTCGGCTAGCAGTCATTGACCCTCTCTCACCCTTTAGCGAATAAAAAAGCCCGCACGGAGGCGGGCTTTTGACACTCGCGTCCAGCTAGCGCTTACACGGAGTAGTACATGTCGAATTCCACCGGATGGGTCGTCATGTCTAGACGCTCTACTTCGGCAGATTTCAAGGCAATGTAACCGTCGATCATGTCGTCGGTGAACACGCCGCCACGGGTCAGGAACTCACGATCCGCATCGAGTGCTTCAAGTGCCATGGTTAGACTTGAGGCAACCGTGGGAATGAGCTTGCCCTCTTCGGGTGGCAGGTCATACAGATCTTTATCAGCCGCTTCGCCCGGATGAATCTTGTTCTGGATACCATCGAGACCTGCCATTAGCAGTGCTGCGAATGACAAGTAGGGGTTGGCGGTCGGATCGGGGAATCGTACCTCGATGCGCTTGCCTTTCGGTGACGGCTCGTAAGGGATACGAATAGACGCTGAGCGGTTACGTGCCGAGTACGCCAACATGACAGGTGCTTCAAAACCGGGCACCAGGCGCTTATAGCTGTTGGTCGATGCGTTGGTGAAGGCATTCAGCGCACGGGCGTGCTTGATGATGCCGCCAATGTAGTAAAGCGCCGTTTCTGACAGTCCAGCATAACCATCACCAGCAAAGGTGTTGACGCCATCTTTGGCAATGGACTGGTGTACGTGCATGCCTGAACCGTTGTCACCTACCAGTGGCTTGGGCATGAATGTTGCGGTTTTGCCGTAGGCGTGGGCTACGTTGTGCACGCAGTATTTAAGGATCTGAACTTCATCAGCCTTTTTCACCAGCGTGTTGAACTTAACGCCAATCTCACACTGACCGGCGGTACCTACTTCGTGGTGGTGCACCTCGACGGGCAGACCCATTTGCTCCATGGCGGTACACATCGCGGCGCGAATATCGTGCAGTGAGTCGACGGGGGGTACGGGGAAGTAACCGCCTTTCACACCTGGACGGTGCCCGCTGTTGCCATCATCGTAGTGCTGATCTGAAGACCAGGCCGCTTCCTCGGAGCTAATCGCGTAGCTGGCACCACTGATGTCAACCTTCCATTTCACATCGTCAAAGATGAAGAATTCAGGCTCGGGGCCAAAAAAGGCGGTATCACCTAAACCCGTGGACGCTAAGTATTCTTCAGCGCGCTTGGCGACACTGCGGGGGTCACGCTCGTAGCCTTGCATGGTCGAAGGTTCAACGATGTCGCAGCGCAAAATGGCGGTTACGTCATCGGTGAAGGGGTCAAGTAGTGATGTGCTGTCGTCGGGCATAAGGATCATGTCCGATTCGTTGATGCCCTTCCACCCTGCGATTGAGGAGCCGTCAAACATTTTGCCGTCTTCAAAGAAGTCTTCATCTATCTCAGAGGCGGGGATGGTGACGTGCTGCTCTTTACCTTTGGTATCGGTGAATCGCAGGTCGACCCAGCGAACGTCGTTGTCTTTGATCAAATTGAGCGTGCGCTCAGACATGTTGTGTCTCCTTCAGGGTTACTGACAGTCGGTTGCCCGACCGCGATGGTTCGACGGCGGGCGAATGCACCATGCCATCTAGTAGGTCGCCAAGATAGAGCAATCCCTGTGCCAAAAAATAGTGCATAACCAAGATGGATATAAACCACTGATTTAATTGTCTATTTATTTGTTGTATGGGGATGTCAAAGGGTGACCCAAACTCAATGATGCTCGATTTTGGTGCGCATAGCACCATCGTGGTGCAAAAAGATGTGGCTAAAGTCGCGCAATGGTTGCCATATGCACAACTTTTGACCATAGGGCTCTGCTACACTCCGCGCGCCACAACCGACGCACCTCAAGTGTCGGTGCTACTGAGAGAGACCCCCACAGTGATCAGCCAACTCCGTAATATCGCCATCATCGCGCACGTCGATCATGGCAAGACCACCCTCGTCGATTGCCTGTTACAGCAATCGGGTACCCTCGATAGAAAGAGCGTTGGTGCCGAGCGCATCATGGACTCCAACGACCAAGAGCGAGAGCGTGGTATCACGATCCTTGCCAAAAATACGGCTATTCGCTGGAACGACTATCGCATCAACATTGTAGATACCCCCGGACACGCCGATTTCGGCGGTGAGGTTGAGCGGGTGCTGTCGATGGTTGATTCGGTACTGCTATTGGTCGATGCGGTTGACGGTCCTATGCCCCAAACGCGTTTTGTGACATCAAAGGCCTTTGAGCAGGGTTTGAACCCGATTGTCGTGGTGAACAAAGTCGATCGTCCCGGCGCTCGCCCGGACTGGGTTGTCGATCAGGTATTTGACCTGTTCGATACCCTCGGTGCCACCGACGAGCAGTTGGACTTCCCCATTATTTACGCGTCAGCACTAAACGGCATTGCCGGCGAAGACCACGCCGATATGGCCGACGATATGACACCTCTTTTCCAAGCCATTGTTGACAAAGTGGCGCCACCTGAAGTGAACAGCGATGGCCCGCTGCAGTTGCAGGTGTCAGCGCTGGACTACAACGCCTACGTGGGCGTTATTGGGGTCGGCCGTATTACCCGGGGAGCGTTGGCGCCTAATACCCAGGTAACGGTAGTCGATCGCGAAGGTGCCACCCGAAACGGCAAAGTGCTGCAGGTCATGGGTTATCACGGCCTTGAGCGTATTGAAGTTGAGCGGGCTGAGGCGGGGGACATTGTCTGCGTCACCGGTATCGATGCGCTCAATATTTCAGATACCTTGTGCGCCCTTGGCAACCCCGATCCCCTGCCGGCTCTCACTGTCGATGAGCCCACGGTTAGCATGACGTTCCAGGTTAACGACTCACCCTTCGCTGGCCGTGAGGGTAAATATGTGACCTCGCGCAACATTAAAGAGCGTCTCGACCGCGAGCTCATCCACAATGTCGCGCTGCGGGTAGAGCAGGGCGACAGCCCCGACAAATTTAAGGTCTCTGGTCGCGGTGAATTGCACCTGTCGGTATTGATCGAGAGCATGCGTCGCGAGGGCTTCGAATTGGGTGTCTCGCGCCCCGAAGTGATTCAGAAGACCATCGACGGTGTGTTGTCAGAACCCTATGAAAACTTGGTGATTGACTGCGAAGAATCCCATCAGGGCGGCATCATGGAAGAGCTGGGGTTGCGCCGCGCCGAGATGAAGAATCTAGTGATGGATGGTAACGGTCGTGTGCGTCTGGAGTTTATTGTTCCCGCTCGCGGTCTTATCGGTTTTCGATCTCAATTCATGACGCTCACCTCGGGGTCCGGCATTATGACCCACGTCTTCGATCACTACGGACCTGTCGCAAAGTCCGACTTGGCAGGGCGTATTAACGGTGTGCTGGTATCGATGGTGACCGGCAAGACCCTCGCCTATGCGTTGTTCAGCTTGCAAGATCGCGGCCGCTTGTTCATTGACCCCAATATCGACGTCTATGAAGGCCAGATTGTGGGGTTACACAGTCGCAACAATGATCTGGTGGTCAATCCCACCAAAGCGAAACAGCTCACCAATGTGCGCGCGTCAGGCACCGATGAGGCGCTCACCCTCACACCCCCGGTCAAACATACCCTCGAGCAGGCGCTCGAGTTCATTGAAGACGACGAGTTGGTTGAGGTAACGCCCGACAGCATTCGGCTTCGTAAGAAGCTGTTGCTCGAGCACGAACGCAAGCGGGCGTCTCGCAGCGCTGCATAAAGTCCAGGCCTCTAGCCCGAAAGCAGCATCTCGTAGTGGGGGATGTTGTCTTCGAGGTAGGGGCCACGCACCGTGTTGAACCCTAGAGATTGGTAAAAGTCTTGTAGGTACGCCTGCCCGCTGATGCGAATGTCCCCCGGCCACATGGCCCTGTTAAACGCGATGGCCCGCTGCATAACGGCTCGTCCCAGGTTTTGGCCACGCCATGTCGGTGCAACCACCACCCGTCCAATGGATGATTCGCTGTAGCTGACGGCGGGTGGTACAGCGCGGCAGGTGGCAATCAGTTGGTCTCGGCTGCTGCACTCAAGATGCCAACTTTGAGGGTCTTTGTCGTCTGGGTCGCAGTAAGGGCAGTTTTGCTCTACCACAAAAACGTCGGCCCGCAGCTTTAGAATGTCATGCCAACTTCTGGCATCAAGGCAATCAAAATGGCGCCATCGCCATTGGGTCTCGAGATCTTTCATTACCAACATTACCTTGCTCTGATTAGTTGCCGCTGCGCGCCGTTGTAGCTACCGGTGAATGGCGGCCAGACATGAACAATGGCCATAGCTGAACGGCATCGGGTCGGTTAGGATACACTCTACGCAGGACGTATCAGAGATACTGACAATGCTAGCAACAGCACAGTCGGGTAACGACTTCCAAGCCTTGAACGAGGCGGCAAAAAGTGCACTCAAAAACGCATTGAGTGGTATTGACGTTAATTCGCGTCTCATTGAGCTATCAGCCCGCCCGGCGGCAGAATTTCGCAACTTGCCTCGGCAAATGATCGGTGTTGTCGAAAGTGGCTTGGTGTCCATCTTGCACAACAACACGGTGGTAAGTGTGCTCGATGCGGGGGATCTCATCCTACCCGACGGCGACTACCTGCCCGCCCAAGTGCAGCCATTGTTGTTTGGCTCTGAAGGCGGCGCCACTATTCGTTTGTACCCGCGCGCGGAGCTGCTCGCAAAGTTGCATCAAGAGGAAGAGCGTTTTGCCGCTTGGAGTCGTGCGTTCACGCAACACGTATCGCTGCTGTTGCGACTCAATGCGTTGCATATCCGCGAAGCGGTGGGCATGGGGGGGACACCGGAAATCTATCCTGCGGGCGCGGTGATTATCCAGCAGGGAGATCCTGCCGATGATATTTTCTCGATGACCGAGGGTCTCGCTGAAGTACTGGTGAACGATATGCCAGTGGCAAAAATCCGGCCCGGTGAGTTGTTTGGAACGATGGCGGCGTTGACGGGCAGCCATCGCAATGCAACGGTGAAAGCCGTCGAGTCCTGTTCGGTGATTCGGGTGCCAAAAGACCGCTTCTTTGAGCTGATCCGCTCCCGACCAGCAGCGGTGCAAGGCCTACTCGTCGATATGGCGAAATCCATCACCGAATTAAATGAAGAAGTTGTCACCTTACGTCGACGACACGGTGTCGGCTGACCACAGTAATAATCGGATATTCCATGACTGAGCTTGTTTCGGGGTCCCCAGCGGTAGAGACCCTGTCGTTACGTGATTATGCAGAAAAAGCGTACCTTGATTACTCAATGTACGTCATTCTCGACCGAGCGCTGCCCAATATAGGCGACGGTTTGAAGCCGGTGCAGCGACGCATCGTTTATGCCATGAGCGAACTGGGGCTCAAAGCCAATGCCAAGTACAAGAAGTCAGCTCGGACCGTCGGTGATGTAATCGGTAAATTCCATCCCCACGGTGACAGCGCCGCGTATGAGGCCATGGTGCTCATGGCTCAAGACTTCAGCTATCGCTATCCCCTAGTCGACGGTCAGGGCAACTGGGGGTCGGCGGATGATCCTAAGTCGTTCGCTGCCATGCGTTACACCGAGTCGAAGCTGACTCGGTATGCCGATGTCTTACTGGGTGAATTGGGTCAAGGCACGGTCGATTGGCAACCCAATTTTGACGGCAGCCTCGAGGAGCCGGCGGTGCTGCCAGCTCAGGTACCCAACATTTTACTGAATGGCACCACGGGTATTGCCGTGGGCATGGCTACCGATATACCCCCCCATAATCTGCGAGAAGTGGTGGCAGCGGCGGTGCATATGCTCGAGCATCCCGATGCCAACATCGATGCTCTGTGTGACTGTATTCAAGGTCCAGATTTTCCCACAGAAGCCGAGATTGTGACCCCGCAAGATGATATTCGTGCCCTTTACAGAACGGGTCGCGGCAGCTTGAAAATGCGGGCGGCCTGGTCCGTTGAGGATGGTGCCATCGTTGTGACGGCGCTGCCGTACCAAGTGTCGGGGGCGCGAGTATTAGAGCAGATTGCGCAGCAAATGCAGGCCAAAAAGTTGCCTATGGTTGCCGATCTGAGGGACGAGTCCGACCACGAGCAGCCAACACGACTGGTGATTTTACCCCGCTCTAACCGTGTCGATCTTGACGCCCTAATGAGCCATCTCTTCGCCACGTCGGATCTAGAGCGTAGTTACCGGGTTAACTTGAACCTTATAGGTATTGACGGTCGACCCGGCGTCAGAAATCTTGAGCAGATTCTTCGAGAATGGCTAAGTTTCCGTCGCACCACCGTGCGCCGCCGTCTGGAATATCGCTTGGAACGGGTTTTGCGCCGTCTGCATATTCTGGAAGGCTACCTCATTGCCTACCTCAATATCGATGAGGTGATTAAGATCATTCGTGAAGAGGACGAGCCCAAGGCAGCATTAATGGCTCGCTTTGGCTTAACCGATATACAGGCGGATGCCATTCTCGATCTTAAATTGCGCAACCTCGCCAAGCTTGAGGAGATGAAGATTCGAGGCGAGCAGGATGAGCTCAGCGCAGAGCGCGATCAGCTACAGCAAACGCTGGGTAACGACGACCTGCTGACAACGCTCATCCGCGACGAGTTACTTGCGGTGGCCGAAGCCCATGGCGACGGACGCCGATCACCGCTCGTGGTCCGAGAGGAGGCCCGCGCCTTCAGTGAGATTGAGCTCACCTCATCTGACCCACTGACGGTGGTGTTGTCAGAGAAAGGCTGGATTCGCGCGGCCAAAGGCCACGATATAGACCCCGAAGCACTGAGCTATAAGTCGGGGGATGGCTTCAAACTGGCCGCTCGCGGGCGCAGCAATATGCCGACGGTCGTGTTCGATTCCACCGGCAGGGCGTACAGCTTGGCCACCCATAACCTGCCTTCTGCCCGAGGGCAGGGTGAACCACTCACCGGGCGTATCAATCCGCCCTCGGGTGCTACCTTCGAAGGCCTGTTAACGGGCTCTGAGCAGCAACGCTTCCTACTGGCCAGTGATGCAGGTTATGGCTTCATCGCGCGATTTGCAGATTTACAAACCAAAAATAAGGCGGGTAAGGCGGTGTTGACACTGCCCAAGGGTGCTCGAGTTCTGCAACCCGCTTCGGTGCCCGACGGTACTGAGTTATTGGTTGCTGCTGCCACCAATGAGGGGCGGCTGTTGGTGTTCCCCCTCGACGATTTGCCAGAGCTTGCTCGGGGAAAGGGCAATAAAATTATCGGTATTCCCTCGGCCAAGGCCGCCGCTCGTGAAGAAATTCTCGTTGGGGTATGTGTGATCGGTGAGCAAGATATTTTGCAAGTGACCGCGGGTCGGCAGCACTTGAAACTGAAGGCTGCGGATCTTGCTAACTATCGAGGGGAGCGGGGTAGACGGGGTAATCGATTACCCAAAGGGTTTCAGAAAGTCATAGCACTTTCGGTTCTCCCTCGGGGCTAGTGTCGGTTTGGGGTGAATTATCGGTCAGTGCTCGCAGCAGAATTTGCCGCTGCCGCTCCACCAGATCCCGATGGCTGTCCACCCACGCGCCCAATAGTTTGCGATCGTCGCTTGGTGCTTCAATGGTCGCGCGATTTTGCAAGTCGAGGTCGTCACAGACCTCATCTACCAGAGCAATACCTTCTCGCTCTTGTTGGCACACGCTGTGGAGGCGATCGAGGCTCGACTGGATGTACAAGCCCGGGTAAATGTCGCGATGATCGCCGCCCCCCAGCTCGCTGTAGCCCACGGCAATACCCAAGTTAACCGATAAGCGAAGCTGTTCACCGACCGCAGGTGCAGAGCGTTGAATCAGCCACGCGCAGCTGGCAGCCCGTAGTGTCGGTGACCCTATCGTGTTGTGCCCTGTGAAATACATGGCCAAGCCAAACTGCCGGACTACGGCTAGATCGCCACTGTAAAACCCTGCAGCGCCGTAAATCATTCGATGTAAGCTTGCCACGTAGCGCTGTAGTCGGCGTTCATCAATGGTCTCTAAATAACTGGGGAGGCTGCGCAAGTAGACGTAGACAATGGCTGTACCCTGGTAATGCTCGTCACTTGCACTTGCCAGCGGGGAGGGACGCAGTAGGTCAAGGGGTAGCGCTGCTACCCGATCACGCAGTGCCTGCAATTCGTTTTCCGGTGTGGCGTCATGGCCGGTGACCTCGGCAAGTTCGGCGCTGACCGCCTGTAAATTGCGTGCCAACCGCTGGCCCATTGCTCGGGTGATACCAAAAATGACAATGCTCAGCAGTAATGCCAATCCGGACATCAAAAGCACGAAGCGCTGCTGGGTCTGACGTTGGGTTTCGGTATGTAAATAAACTTCGGCATGACCTGCGATATCGCCGGCAATCCGAATAGGCCACTGAAACCGCGGTGCAGCCGTGTCCCGGGATCCTGCCGCAGCCAATTCCGCGCCTTCTATGTCGACGGCTCTGGCACCTTGTATGCCATTTTGTTCAATGAGCCGTGCTAATTCAGAAGCTACCCCTAGTCGATCCCCGATTGCCAATTCGGTACCTAGGCGCAGAGCCAGTTGTTCTGCAACGGCCTCGCCGTAAGCGGCCTGTAAGGTACTTTGCGTGTGGCTGCTAGACGTCGCCGCCAGCGCAACTAATAGCAGCGTTGCAGCGAAACAGCAGCCGCTGGCGGTCAATGCCAATTGCTGACTCAATGGCAGTTTTTGCAATAACGCGATTAGCTGGCGCATGAACGCCTCCAAGAATGGCCGTGGCACAGTATAAACCTCGCAGCTGGGGTATGCTTACTCGGTCAATCGAGAGAGCTGCCATGTCTGTATCTGGTCACACCATTACCGTTATTTCCCCTAACCCGCAGCAACAGGGCGACACAGTAATCACTGCACTGCTAGCGCGCCATGGCATCGGTGTTGTTGCTCGCCGCGACCTGCCTGTTCCCCGCACTTTGGCAGGCCAGCGCTTGGCATATACCCTGACTCTCGAATCGGTGCGCGATACCCAAGCATTAATTGCTGATCTTGCGGATTTGGCCGACGAGCTACAGATTGATTTGGTGCTGCAGGATCTTGATAGCCGTTTGGCAGACTATCGCCTCGCGGTATTTGATATGGATTCGACACTGATACGCTGTGAGGTGATCGATGAATTGGCCGCCCATGCTGGGGTGGGCGACGCAGTTGCTGACATAACCGAGCGCGCTATGCGCGGTGAATTAGATTTCGATGCCAGTTTTACCGAGCGTCTAGCCATGCTCGCGGGCTTACCCACTTCGGTATTGGACTCGGTGGCACAGCAGTTACCGGTCACAGAGGGGTTACCCGAGCTTATGATCACGTTGCGAGCACGGGGCATCCGGACTGCCATTTTGTCCGGTGGTTTCGATTATTTTGCTCGCTATCTACAGGCGCGCTTTGGCTTCGATGAAGTGCACGCCAATGTGCTGGCGACTGAAAATGGCAGCGCCACCGGGAAGGTCGTCCCCCCCATTGTGAACGGTCTGCGCAAGCGTGAATTACTGCTGTCGATTGCTCAGGAACAGGGTCTAAGCACCCGCCAGGTCATAGCGGTCGGCGACGGTGCCAACGATCTCCCCATGTTGGGATGTGCCGGCCTTGGGGTGGCTTTTCACGCCAAGCCGATCGTTCGCCAGCAGGCATCCTATAGCCTTCGTTATGTGGGACTCGACGGTGTGCTCTACCTGCTGGGGTCAGCGAGTGAGCGCCACGGCTGAGAAAATGCTAACCCCTCGACAACCTGACCAAAACACTGGCTTCGGGTATGATCCCCAGCTCTTTTGATAGCCCATTAAGACAGGAACGAAACCATGGCGAACTTCTCCACGAACCAATTTAAGCCGGGCCTTAAGGTGATGCTCGACGGCGAACCTTGCTCCATTTTGGAGAATGAATACGTCAAACCGGGCAAGGGGCAGGCGTTTAATCGCGTTAAATTACGCAACCTTAAAAGCGACCGCGTTGTTGAGCGCACATTTAAGTCGGGCGATAGCCTTGAAGGTGCCGATGTTGTCGACGTAGAGCTCGAATACTCTTATACCGATGGTGAGTTCTTCTACTTCATGGATTCGGTCAGTTTTGAGCAGCATTCGGCTGACGAGACTGCCGTTGGCCCCACCAAAAAGTGGCTAAAAGAGCAGGAGCGATACGAAGTCACGCTTTACAACGGCGCGCCGTTGGCAGTGACACCACCGAACTTCATTGAGCTGGAAATCGTTGAAACCGACCCCGGTTTAAAAGGCGACACGGCTCAAGGGGGCTCAAAGCCTGCGACCCTCAGCACCGGTGCCGTGGTGCGGGTTCCCCTATTCATTTCTCAAGGTGAAGTCATTAAGGTCGATACCCGCTCGGGAGAGTATGTCAGCCGCGCTGCTAAAGACTGATTGGTTTTGTCGACCTGGCGACCCAGTGCTGATCGAGAGGCATTGCTTGCCCGCGCTGAGTTATTGAGTCAAACCCGGGCGTTCTTCGATGCCCGGCAGCTTATTGAAGTCGAGACACCTCTGTTGGCTCAGTGCGGGGTGACGGATCCTGCGCTGGAGCCTTTTATTGTTGGCACTGCTTCTCCGCGGTATTTACAAACATCCCCTGAATACGCCATGAAACGGTTGTTGGCGGCGTATCCCATGGATATTTATCAAATCTGCAAGGCGTTCCGTGCCGATGAGTTAGGTAGTCGGCACAACCCAGAGTACACGCTGCTTGAGTGGTACCGGATTGACTGGGATCACTGCCGGCTCATCCGAGAGGTGGCTGAATTGCTGTGTCAGTTACTTGGACGCAGTGGTTGGCAGCTGTGGTCTTGGGCAGCCCTGTTCGACACTATTTTGGGTATCGATGGTCATGGCGCCGACCGGACAACATTGCTGCAAATCGCAAATCGTCATCTGACTGCGCCACCTTCAGATTTGGACCGCGATGGTCTCCTCGATTTGCTGATGAGTCATTGTATTGAACCCGCGATCGCCGATTGGGGCATAGTATTTGTGGTTGATTACCCCGTGTCCCAGGCGGCTCTGGCGCGAGAAATCATTCGAGACAACACCGTCGTGGGGGCGCGATTTGAGTGCTATGTCGACGGTATTGAATTGGCCAATGGCTATTGGGAGGCGTCGGATGCCGACCTGTTGCGCAAGCGGTTTGAGAAAGATAATCAGGTTCGTGCCCAGCGTGGCCTGGCGCAACGGCCTATTGATGAGCGATTGTTAGCGGCACAGGCAGCTGGTTTACCGGATTGTGCGGGCGTGGCTTTAGGCTTCGACCGATTACTGGCCTTGAGGCTGGGGCGTCAGGAGATACAGTCATCATTGGCCTTCGGCTGGGAACACACCTAAATAGCTTTACAGCCGAGAAACCTTAAGGGTTGAGTAATGCTGGCCCATAGCCGGCCACGAACTCCGCTGGTGGTCGGCGTGGTTTACCCGAACTAATCTCGATGCAGACAAACTGCAACCGTGCCCGCAACACGGTAGTGCCAGAGGCGCTTTCAATCATTTGAACCTCTCGGTTCATTGTCAGACGTCGGTCCCAATCGGTAATCCAAGTGCCCACAAGGAGCGTGTCACCGACGTGGGTTGCCTTGAGATAATCGTATTCCGCGCGAGTCAGCGCCATGGCTCTATTGAGTCGCTGATAGCTATCGGCACCCAAGCCCAAGGCGGTGGTGTGGGCCCAGGCAGCGGCCATGCACCAATTCACATATTGGGCGTTATTGGTGTGCGCCAAGGCGTCAATGTGCTCGGGCAGCACCGATTCGGTAATAACAAAGGGCTGCGGGTGATCCCAATCGGTACTCATGACCCGTAAGCCCTAATGGTTTGCCCTGCACTCATCTTGAAGTCATAAAGGGCTGTCGGCGACAACCGTAACCCGTTTCTGTGCAATGGCTAAATAGGCAAGTGCAATCGCCACCAGCGGACAGACCAAATTGAACACAGCGTAGGGTAGGTACTGCAAGGTCGCTATGCCTAGGGTTGCCGACATATAGGCGCCACAGGTGTTCCAGGGCACCAGTACCGACGTGAGGGTCGCAGAGTCTTCAAGGGAGCGCGATAGATTCAAACGACTCAAGTGTCGGTCGTCGTAGGCCACCGTGAATAGACGCCCGGGCAGTGCGATGGCCAAAAACTGGTCGGCGGCTAGCATGTTGGACACGACACCACTCGACACGGTGGCGAGCACTAAGTCACCGGTGCTACGCACGCGTTTCAAGGTTGCGTCGAGGATGGCTTTGAGTATGCCGGTGCGCTCCAAAACACCGCCAAAGGCGAGCGCACAAAGAATCAGCCAGACCGTATTGAGCATGCTTGCCATACCCCCTTTGCTGAGCAGGGCATTCAAGGCCTCATCGCCACTATTACCCTTATAGCCATCGAAGAGGGCGAGCCATAGCCCCTGAACCATCGGCATGGGACTCTCGGGGAATTGGGCAAGGGCAAAGGCGCGTACAGCCTCTCCCTGAAACAGTACCGCACTCAGGCAACCTACCAGGGTCGATAACAAAATAGCGGGGTAAGCGGGGATTCGAATTGCCACAAACACCAGCATGAAGACCAGTGGCAGCAGCGCATGTATACCCACATCGAATTGGCTGCTAAGGGCACTTCGAAGACGCTCAATATCGTCGGGGGATTGTGCTGCTTCCTGGCTGTTAAATAAAAAAAACACCAGGGAGATGCAGAATGCGGGCACCGTGGTCCACAACATGTGGCGAATGTGATCAAACAGATCAACACCTGCACAGGCCGCTGCCAGATTGGTGGTATCTGACAAGGGTGACAGTTTGTCGCCAAAATAGGCGCCACTAATGATGGCACCGGCGGTCATGGCCGGTGACAAATTAAAACTTTGGGCGATACCCACAAGGCCAATACCCAAGGTGCCGGCCACCGTCCAAGAACTGCCAATACTGACCGAGGCCAGTGCACAAATGATCGCACAGGCTGCGTAGAACACCGAGGGGTTGAGCAGCGCCACTCCGTGGTAAATCATCGCTGGAACCGTGCCCGCGAGAATCCAACTGCCAATCAATGCACCAACCGCTAGCAGTATAAGCACGGGGCCCAGGCCGACTCTGATGCCGGCGTTCATGCCCTCCTGAATATCGGTCCAAGCCAAGCCACGGCGTAAACCCACCAAACCTGCGACCGCTGTTGCTATGACGAGGGCAATTTGATTTGGGCCATAACTCGCATCGGCGCCAAAAAGCTGTACCGCAGCAGCTAGCATACCCATCAACAATAGGATGGGCAGGAGCATGATTAGCATCGGTCAGGCGGGCCGATAGCCAGGTTTTGCCATGGTGATTTGGAAGGTGCCGATAATGCGCTCCCGAAAACCACCCTCGCAGTAGCTTAAATAAAATTGCCACATACGAATGAACCGATCGTCAAAGCCCATGCTTCGCACCTTGTCTAACTGCTCCAAAAATCTATGGTGCCATGCTTCGAGGGTTTTTGCGTAGTCCAGCGTGATGTCCCTTAGGTCGATAAGCTCCATATCGGTATGCCGTGACAAATTGTCCGCAATCACCTTTAAGGAGGGCAGGCAGCCCCCTGGAAAGATATAGCGCTTAATGTAATCGACCGAGTGCCGCGCCATGTTGTAGCGTTGATCAGGAATCGTAATGGCCTGAATGACAGCCTTGCCTTCAGGCTTTAGCAGTTGGCTTACGCATCGGAAATAACTTTCGTAGAACTCATGGCCTACGGCTTCAATCATTTCAATCGACACTAACTTGTCGAACTTGCCCTTTAGATTGCGGTAGTCCTCGCACAGAACGGTTATCTGCTGCTCCAGACCGCGCTCCTTGACCTGTTGCTGTGTGTGCTCGAACTGTTCCTTCGATATGGTGGTCGTCGTTACCTTGCAGCCGTAGTGCTCGGCTGCGTAAATGGCCATACCCCCCCAGCCAGTACCCACCTCCACTAGTTCATCGGTCGGTTTGAGCTCAAGACTCTCACAGATAAGTGCTAACTTATGCTCGGCTGCTTCGGCTAATGGCGCGTCTGGACGAGGATAAACTGCCGATGAATACATCATGCTAGGATCGAGAAATAGCGCAAAGAACTCATTCCCTAAGTCGTAGTGCGCTGAAATGTTCTTGCGTGAGCCGTCGATGGTATTTCGTTTAGCGAGGTGGGTCGCTTTTAGGGCCGCTCGCGTCCACCAGTGTTGCTTATCCTTCATTGCTTCCATGGTCGCCATATTGGCGCTGAATAAACGGGTCACTTCGGTCAGGTTGCGACTCGACCAATCGCCATCGATATAAGCCTCCCCCGATGCAATGGTGCCGCCAGCTAACACCCGCCAATACGCGCGGGGATGGTGAATGGTGACTTCGGCGTGGGGTGCAGCACGGTTACTGTCATCGCCGAGTTCGAAGGTTTCCTCGCCATCGTGAATCGTCAGGGTGCCCACGGAAATATTGCGAAACAAGCGTAGCAAGAGGTCGCGCGCTGCATGGGGTTGCCGAATTCGGTTGATAAGCGGCAATCGAGTGATATCGCGGACGCTGACATTGGTCATGGGCAACTCCCTAAAGTGTCATTTGCCTGTTCTCGGGGCTACGTGGTCAGCCCCGGTTCGGATGAGGGTGTAACGGTACGCGCTTTAACCAAAGGCAAAGCGCCTGCCAGTAGATACCTGCGGCGACTTTAGCGGTCATAAACGGATAGCGCAGCAGCGCCCGATTTAAACTCGATGCTGAAAATGGCACCGACTCCAGCCGCAAGGTTGCATCAAAAATACGCTGCTTACCCTGCATATTGCTCAGTTTAATGGCGAGGGTGGCACCGGGTTCGGTGCTGCGCCAGTGATACTCCATGGTCATGGGGTTAAAGGGTGACACGTGCATCGCCTTATCAAAGGACACCATCAGTGGTCCTGCACCGTGATTTGCGGGTAGTACATAGCTGTGGCGCTCATCCCATGGGGTATTGGTGACATCAGCGACAATATATTCCAAGGTTTCGCCATCGTCTTTGTAGCAAAAATAACAGGCAATAGGGTTAATCTGCACCCCGAAATAGCGCCAGTTGGCGAGTAAAAAAATGGGACCTGTCTGTCGTTTGCCGGTCTCGGCAAAAATGCGCTGCCGCACTTCGTCGACAAGGGGTTTATTTGCGTCACCCAAAAAATCCGAGCGTCGAAATTCCGCAAGTGCACGTCCGGTTGCAGACCACAGGGGAATGTCATTGGTCAGTGCTTCAACCTGGTCCAGTCGCACAAAAGGCATGAACACGTCGTAGCTGAAGCTGTGTCGTTTAGGTGTATGGCGGCAGTGATAGAGCGTACCGCGATAGAGCCGAGATATCATGCGGCCAGTCTGGTTGCCTCAGAGATGGCATCGGCCACTCGCAGACCGCTCGATAGACCATCCTCATGGAAGCCATTGTGCCAGTAGGCACCGCAGAACCAGGTGTTGTTGACTCCGTTGATCTCGTGCCACCGCTGCTGAGCTTTGACACCCGCCACAGTAAACTGAGGATGGGCGTAGTTGAAGCGCCCGAGGATGCGAGCGGGATTGATTGACTCGCTGTCGTTCAGCGTCACGCAGAAGGTTTCGGGTGCCTTGATACCTTGCAGGATATTCATGTTGTAGGTAACAACGGCTCGATTGGAGTCCGGTTTTAGCCGGTAATTCCAGCTGGACCAGGTTTTGCGGTTTGCCGGCAGCAGTTTGTAGTCCGTGTGCAGAACCACGTCGTTATCTCGGTAGGGGATAGCCCCCAGTATGGCGGTCTCTAGAGGCGTTGCATCACTGAGCATGGCCAGAGCTTGGTCAGAATGGGTACCAATGACCACCTGATCGAAGCTTTGTTCTGTGCCGTCGGCGAAGGTGATGACGACAGGCCCTGCAGGGCTCCGGCGCACCTGCTTAACCGGCCGATTGACGTGTATGCGGTCTTCAAAACTGGCGGTGAGGGGGCCTAAGTACTCTCGGCTGCCGCCATCAATGACCCGCCATTGAGGTCGGTCCCTCACCTGCAGCAAGCCGTGATTACGGAAGAAGCGAATGAAAAACGCCACGGGGAAATCCCGTGCATCATCGACATCCGCAGACCAAATAGCCGAGGTCATCGCCAGTAGGTATTGTCGGGTAAAAGCCTGCCCATAACCGTTTCGCTCGAGGTACTCCCCCAGCGTTTCTTCACTGTTCAATCGTCCTGCATCAAGGTCGGCGACTGATTGGCGGTTGAAACGCAGGATATCGCGCACCATATTTAAGAACGTAGGCGATAGCAGATTTCGTCGCTGTGCAAATAGGGTATTGAGATTGTTGCCAGCGTACTCAAGGCCGGTGGTCTCGTCGCTGACTGAAAACCCCATAGAAGTTGCCTTGGTGGGCACTTCCAGTTTGCTCATTAGGTCGATGAATTTGGGGTAGGTGTGGTCGTTGTAAACGATAAAGCCGGTGTCGACGGCGTAGCGTCTGGCGCCCAGTTTGACGTCGTATGTGGCGGTATGTCCGCCGATACGCGGGCCAGCCTCAAATACATGCACATCGTGCTGCAGTGCTTGCAGGCGATAGGCGCAGCCTAGGCCCGATATACCTGCACCGATGACCGCGATTTTCAAGGTGGTTCGCCCCGCGTAATGCTATGAATATCTGACATTACGCCCCGATACCGAGCGCGGATCAAGGTTTGTCTGGCTTAAAGCGCCTTACGAGGGGATATTGGCGTTTTTGTGCAGTCTGGTAGTGCCTGCTGAGGACTTTTTGAAGCCACTCGGCCGTTCGAAATGCGTTGAACCATAGTGAGGGTGCTGTATGCTGCAGAAAAGCGACGGTCTTGGGACCGCATGACCATGGTAGAACAACGAACTGACAAAGGGGGAGAGGCCCGCGCCACGGCGTGGTCGGTCCCTACTGGGCGCCGCACCGATGAGTGGAGCGAGAGTCTGGTGCTCATTGGCAAGCACCGAGATCGGGCTGCGTTTACCCGTTTCTTTCGTCATTTCGCGCCGCTTATCAAATCCTTTGCACTGGCAGGATCGTCCCTGTCCGCAAGTCATGCGGATGAGCTGGTACAAGAGGTGATGCTCAAGGTCTGGCAGAAGGCCGAGGGTTTCAATCCCGAAAAAGCTGCCGCCAGTACCTGGGTATACACCATTGCGCGCAATTGCCGGACCGACATGTTCCGTCGGCTTCAAAAGTTCGACACGCCTCTTGCGGCTGACGATCTCAATATTGATGTTGAGGAAGAGGAGCCCTTTGCGGTTTTGCACACTCGGCGGGGCTCGGATCGTGTGCGTGAATTGATGGGTGATCTTCCCCCTGACCAAGCTCAAATATTGGCGAAGGTTTACATGGAGGGGAAATCCCACTCTGAAGCGGCGGCTGAGCTCGACTTACCTTTAGGTACAGTAAAGTCGAGGGTGCGCTTGGCAATACAGAAATTACAGGTCCAAATGGATCGGCAATAAATTGGTTAAAATACACACAACGGCGGTATGACAATCCAAAGTGACAGTCGGCGCGTAAATCGCGTAACAATACTGGCATAAGCGTCCGGCTTGAGGCTCTGGCGCTCCGAGGCAAGAAACATGGTAATGCATCACCCATCGGTCGACTTTTTGACCGCTCACGCCGCAGGCATACTCCCGGTCGCACAATCCGCATGTGTCTCCGCACACCTGACCTACTGCGAAAAGTGTCGGCGTAGTAACGCCCAGCTGCAGGCCATTGGTGGCGTCTTTTTTGAGCAGTTAGCGCCCACACCAGTAAGTGAGTCGGTTCTCGATAATGTGCTTGCCCGTCTCGATGAACCCGAACCTTTACACTTTGCCGACACGGCGTCTGTCGCTAGGGCTGAAGATAGCTTGCCCGGGGTGCTACGGCGCATCATCAATGGCGACTTCAGCCAGCTGGTTTGGAAAAAAGTGACCCGCTCACTCAGTATCAGCCACTTGAATACAGGCGATACCCACTATGAATTCGCCCTCTATCGCATTGGCGCCGGTGGCCGGATTCCCGAGCACGATCATGGGGGTAGTGAGATGACACTCGTGCTTGAAGGTGGCTTTTCTGACGGCCAGGGCACCTACCATCCCGGAGACTTTGTCTACCGTAAAAACACGGATATTCATGCCCCTGTGGCAATCGATGGGGAAGATTGCATCTGTCTGGCAGTGCTCGATGCGCCCCTTAAATTCACTGGCTGGCAGTACCGCTGGATGAATCCTTTTTTACAGCTGCGTGCGGGTTGAAAACCAAAGCACCTAGCACCTTTAATCAGAGCGGGCAAGCCTAAATACGGGAGACGGGAATTATTCCCTGGGATATACTCGGTCTGTCTAATTCCAACACTAATCAGGCTTGCCCATTATGCGATTAGCAATTCCCCGAGAAATACACCCGGGAGAGAACCGTGCCGCCGTTACACCTGAAACGGTGAAAAAACTGGTTCGTCTCGGTGCAGATGTAGTCATTGAAACTGGTGCAGGTGTGGGATCGGGTTTTGCCGATGACCTCTACACCGCCGAAGGCGCGAGCATTGAAGCCGATCGATCGGCACTGCTCGGTAGTGCGGACATGGTGTTGCGGCTTCGCAAGCCCGATACCGATGAAGTGGCGATGCTCAAGCCCGGGTGTATCCATGTGTCTTATCTTGACCCCTTCAATGAGCACGCGCTTATTCGGGCCTTTGCCGAGCAAAAAGTGACGGCGATCAGCATGGAGATGATCCCCCGATCAACCCGCAGCCAAAAAATGGACGCACTCAGCTCTCAAGCTAACCTAGCCGGTTACGTGGCGGTGTTGTTAGCCGCTGCGCGCCTACCTCGCATTTTCCCTATGATGATGACGCCAGCGGGTACCTTAAAGCCTGCCAAGGTATTCATTATTGGTGCTGGGGTGGCGGGTTTGCAGGCGATCGCGACGGCCAAGCGTCTGGGCGCCAAGGTAACTGCTTTCGATACTCGTCCGGTGGTAGCCGAGCAGGTTCAATCTTTGGGTGGAAAATTCCTCGAAATTGACCTCGGTGATACCGGCCAGACACAAGACGGCTACGCCCGTGAACTGACACCCGAGCAAGTTGAGATCCAACGCCAGGCGCAGAAAGACGTCATTGCTGATTCAGACGTGGTGATAACCACCGCGCAGGTATTCGGCCGTAAGCCCCCAGTGTTGGTCACTGCAGACATGGTGGCCGGTATGGCGCCGGGTTCCGTGATTGTCGATATGGCTGCGGAGACGGGTGGTAACGTCGAGGGCTCCGTGCCCAACGAGGTGGTCGACGTCAATGGCGTGACGATTATTGGTACGGGTAACTTAGCCAATATCGCGGCCCGCGATGCCAGTACTATGTACGCCAGCAACATGTTCAACCTTGTTGAAGACACCTGGGACAAAGAGGCCAAGCGCTTTGTCCTTGATATGGAAAACGACATTCTGCCTGGCTGTGTCATCACCCATGATGGCGCTGTTGTGCACCCCACCATTAAAGAAATGATTACAGGAGCCAACTGACATGAATGGTGCTGAATACCTGCTATTTATTCTCATGTTGTCGGTGTTTCTCGGCTTCGAACTGATTAACAAGGTGCCGGCTACATTACACACACCATTGATGTCCGGTGCTAATGCCATTTCAGGCATTACGGTTGTTGGTGCTATCGCCCTCGCAGGTACCGGCGACGCCGATCTAGCCCAGTGGCTGGGTGCTGGTGCTGTGGCGCTGGCCAGCGTCAACGTGGTAGGTGGCTACATGGTGACCGATCGCATGCTTGGCTTCTTTAAGAAGAAGGAGAGCTGATCATGGATCTTTCTATCATTACTTCTCTGGGCTACGTCGTTGCCTCTGGCCTGTTTATTTTTGGCCTCAAGATGTTGGGTTCACCTGCCACTGCTCGTAAGGGCAATATGGTGTCGGCGGTGGGTATGTTGGTGGCCATCGTTGTGGCGCTGCTTGATCAGGGAATCGTCGAATACCAGTTCATTTTGGGCGGCATGATTGTGGGTGGTGCGGTTGGTGCCATTGCAGCACGCGCTGTGGCGATGACCTCCATGCCCGAAATGGTGGCGCTGTTCAATGGCTTGGGTGGTGCCGCATCATTACTAGTGGGTTGGGCAGCGTTATCGCCAGACGCCAATACCTTCACCCTCATCACTATCGTGCTGTCTATTTTGATTGGTGGTGTCACCCTAACCGGTTCGTTAATTGCTTACGGCAAACTGAGCGAGACGTTGGGCAGCGGCGCTGTCATGTTCAAGGGCCAGCAATTGGTCAATTCCTTGATCATCCTAGGCGTCTTCGGCAGTGCCATTATGTTCTGCCTCGAGCCTACCGACCCAACTTGGTTGTATGTGGTCATTGGCTTGTCGCTGGTGTTTGGTGTCATGGCGGTCATCCCCATTGGCGGTGCCGACATGCCGGTGGTTATTTCGCTATTGAATAGCTACTCGGGCCTCGCCGCCTGTGCCGCTGGCTTTGCCATTAACAACAATGTACTGATCGTTGCCGGTTCATTGGTGGGTGCTTCGGGCATTATCCTGACACAGATCATGTGCAAGGCTATGAATCGCTCTTTGAGCAACGTGTTGTTCTCGGGCTTCGCCAGTGTCTCTAACGAGACCACCGAGATTGAGGGTGAAATTAAACCCATCAACGCAGAAGACGCTTACTACATTCTTGAAGCTGCCACTAACGTTGCCATCATTCCCGGCTACGGTATGGCTGTAGCTCAAGCGCAACACGTTGTGAAAGAGCTTGCGAATCTTTTGGAAGCGAACGGCGCTGAAGTGAATTTCGGTATTCATCCTGTGGCAGGGCGCATGCCCGGACACATGAACGTGTTGTTGGCAGAAGCTGATGTTCCCTACGATCAGCTGCTTGAAATGGACGAAATCAACCCGCGCATGGAATCTGTCGACGTGGCCATCGTCATCGGTGCCAATGACGTGGTGAACCCGGCGGCCCGAGAGGTTGAGTCGTCGCCGATTTATGGCATGCCGGTCATCAATGTCACCGATGCCCGAACCGTCTTTGTGTTGAAGCGTTCCATGGCCTCGGGTTTTGCGGGTATTGAAAATCCGCTGTTCTACAAAGAAAACACTCGGATGCTGTTCGGAGACGCCAAAGAAACCATCAGTGCACTGGTGCGCGAATTGGGCGGTTAAGCGACTGCGCATGACTTGCTCGCTCTCTGCACGAGAGCCGGCTGAAGAAAACCCAGTGATGGCAACGTCACTGGGTTTTTTATTGGTGTGCTGTGGCTTTGCGCATCAGACCTGT
>CAJXNM010000027.1 GCA_913057135.1 uncultured Halieaceae bacterium | reverse complement strand
CGGGTCTGCAGTAGGTCTTCGATAGACATGTCGAGGAGTTCGGAGGGCACGGTTTGGGCTTGGGTGGTTATGGCCCACGAGCATCCGAGTAACGCAATACTTCGTTTCATGGCTGCAGTGTAACCATAGCGTGATTAAACGCCAGTATTTTCCTGTAGCAGGGAACAGCTCTCTAGGCGCGTTGCAACATTCCCGGATTAACACATACAAGCGTTACTAGCCTGGGAGTATGGCTTCTATGAGTGTTGGCCCTCGCTGAGTCATCGCGCGGGTAAACGCGGCACCAAAGTCATCCACACTATCAACACGCACCGCACTCATCCCCATCCCTCGAGCAATACTCACCCAGTCAATCGTAGGATTCGACAAATCCAACAATTGCTTGGCATCAGCATTCGGCGTGCTGGCGCCCACTCGCTCCATTTCAATGTTCAAAATGGCGTAGGAGCTGTTGTTTAGCAGTACCACGGTAATATCCAGTTGTTCACGCACCATGGTCCAAAGGGCCTGCACGGTATACATAGCCGAGCCGTCGGCTTGTAGCGCAACTACTTTCCGGTCGGGGCAGGCCATAGCTGCGCCTACCGCCACAGGTAGGCCTTGGCCGATAGCGCCGCCCATGAGCATTAGCCAGTCGTGGGGCTCGGCACTGCCGGTGAATAGAAAGGGCCCTAGGCTGTTGGTGGCGCCCTCATCGGACACGATAGCGTTGGCGGGTAAATGGTTAGCTATGATTTTCCCAATGGCCATTGCATCGAGAGGCCCGGGCTCAATGGCGTGGGTGACTCGTGGCTGCAGCACCGCAGGTTCGAGTGGCGCGTCAAGTGCTGCGGCCAGTCGCTGTAGGGCATCCAGCGCATCGACTCGCGTGGACGCCAAGGTTACCTGTTTAGCTGAGGGTGGTGCCAATAAACTGGGTTTTCCGGGATAGGCAAAAAACGATACGGGGGCTTTGGTACCCACGTATACCAGGGCATCAAAGCCCGCAAGATAGTCACAGGCTTGCTCGCCGAAGTAGGGCAAGCGTTCTACAGGTACCCGCCCAGCCCCCCGCTGTAATCGTGTACAGAAGGTCTCGGTAATCAATCGCGCACCGGTGGCGGCGGCAATACGACCGGCCTCAAACAGTGCCTCTTCTCTTAGTGCCATACCCCCCAAAAACAGGCAGCTGCTTTGGCTATTCCTGAGAGCTTCCGCCGCAGCTTCGATGGCTGCGTCGTCCGCTTTGGGGACTGCTTTCAGAGCTGTGGCGGCTTCATTGGTGCCCGCGTTTTGATCTGAGGTCTTTACGGCGCTCCAGGCATGATCGGCCGGTGCTATAAAGCTGGCTACTTGACCGGGGTAGACGCAGGCTTCTCGCAAACCCTGTATTCCCACCTCGGCCAAATGTTCTGGTGATTCCGATTCGCCTATCCAGTCAGACACCGGTGCGGCAAAGCCGTGAATGTCGGAAGTGAGGGGGGCATCGTACTGCCGGTGGTAGGTGGCGTGGTCCCCAATCATATTGAGCACCGGCGAGTGGGCGCGCCGGGCGTTGTGTAAGTTGGCTGTGCCGTTACCGAGACCAGGGCCTAGGTGCAGCAAGGTGAGCGCGGACTTATCTGCCATGCGGCCATAGCCATCGGCGGCGCCGGTGACCACACCTTCAAACAGCCCTAAAACCGCACGAATACGGGGCTCTTCGCTGATGGCGGCCACTAATTGCATCTCTGACGTGCCTGGGTTTGCAAAGCAGACATCCACCCCTTCATCTGCCAAGGCAGTAATGAGGGCTTTGGCGCCGGTAACCGGTTCATCCTCGCGGGGCTCAGATTCAGTCATGGATTCAGTCATTAAAAGCGCTCCTGCCTTTTCCTATATAAGGCCGCCGTTATTAGCTGCCGTTGTACGTCGCTGTTCTTGGTGGGTGCCGTATTCTTCAGCGCCGCCATCTAGGGTCAGTCAAGCTATCAGCGAGACTGGGTCACCGTGTAGGTTTTAGTGATGGCCTCTCGGCGCTGTTCTGCAGTGAACAATGCCGGGTGCAGTTTTTCGGCCACATAGTCCTCTACCTGATCCTGATAATGGGGGTGATTAGGGTCATCGAAATGATTGCCGTATTGATGCACACCTAATATTTCTTGCTGGCCTGTGCTATCCCAGCGCACCAAATAATACAGTCCGTCACCGGCTGTCACGTGGCGGTGATCCTCGTGATCCTCTCCCGCATAAGCGGCGCGCAGTGTGTCGGGTCCACCTGCTAAGGGCAGGTGTACATCGGCTCTCCCATGACGGTTCACGTCTCCCCAAGTGGGGTCCAGCCGGCCCGCAAGAGTTTTCACTTTGTCCACGCAATCTTTGAGCACGTCAATCGGCGCTGGTGGCTGTACGCCATTGCGTTCGGCATCCCACTCGGCTAACAGCACACAGACCCCCAAAGGAGCGCTTCGGTTATCAATATCAGTGGCACCGTTCCAACGTCGTAGTATTAGCTGCGCCGATGCCAAAGTGGGGTCCTCGACAGAAAGCGCGAATACCGATTGCAAATACTGCATGCCCCGGTAATTGGGCGAGTATTGGTTGTCGTGTTTAATGGCTAATAGCTGCTCGGGGCTTACGGTCTTGAGGGTTTCGAATAACTCAAGCCCCCGCACTGCGCGGTTTGTCATGCGTGTGGGCCAGCCCGATTCCTTTGGGTAGGCACTAATATCGGGGTTACTGCCAGGCGCTGAGATATGAAACGGCGATTGGTTGGTGCTAAGAATAAACCCCGACGGTGGGTTCTCGACCTGGGGCAGCTCGTTGAAGGGCAGGTAGCTTTGCCACACCAGTTCGCTTCTGTCTCCGGGCAGATACTGCTGCCACTGCCAGCCCCGGGCCCGCTTGGGCATGGTTGAGTTATGCACGAAGTAGATGGTCTGATCTTTTCCTGCGTAAACAAAATTGAAGCTCTGAATGTAGCTAAGCGCCACCGCCGCGCGCCATTCCTCAAAATTGCGAGCCTTGTTCATGGCCAGCCATTGCTCGACTTGGCGCAACTCATCCATACCCGCGTAACGTACCGCGTACCAGCCATGAGGGCTCTCAAGAACAGGCCCATGCACCGAGCGGTACACGGTTTCAGTGGCCGACCAGGGAATAAAGCCCCAAATGAGCACGTCAATGTCTACCTCTTTGCGCTCTAGTTCTAGCCACTGATTATCGTAGCGGTACAGGTAGTCTTCGCTAGGGTGCATCTCTAGTTTGTAGACATCGACCAAGTCCGGTTGGTTAACCGTTGCTCCCCACGCGGTAGTTGGGGTGAAGCCAACCCCAACGGCGGGGGCGCCCGGGAACAGGCCGCCCATAACGTTCAGCCCCTCATCACTTTGCACATGGGCTTCGTACCAGGCCACAGGCCCGGTTAGCGGTTGATGGGAGTTAATAATCAGCATGGTAGAGCCGTCGCTGCTGCGCCCGGGCCCTACGGCAATAGCATTGGACCCGGTGGGTTGATGGGGCTGGGCTACCACCGGCGGCGGGCTAACTGGCTGGGCTTGTTTATCGCCCAAGACCTCTTTTACGGTTTTGTCAAAGCCGTAAAAGAACAGATGTCGCAGCATATGGGCTGCCACAATGTCTTTACCGGTAATGGGCAGAATATCGAGTGTTACCCGTTTGGGGTTATCGGCGGCGAACTGATTAAAACCTGCGGCGAAGGCTTCCACGTAACGTCTTGTGGCGGGGCTTAAGTCTTGCTCGTAGCGGGCATCTAGTGTGCCCCACAGGTTGAGCCAGTGCACAAGAAAATCCGAGCGGGCTCCGTCAGGGCCAAAGAGGGCACCTGCATTGCCTCGGTAGTAAGGAATAGTGTTTTGCAGCACATCCCAGGTGTCTTCCGCTTGGGCATAGGCAAGGCCAAAGGCGGCGTCCGCATCGGTTTTACCATATATATGTGGCACCCCCCAGCGATCCCGCTCGATGGTGGCCTGCCATTTGGTGCTGTCATTGGCTTGCGCATTGAGGGTTGTGAGCCCTGCAAGGCACACAAAAAGAGTCAGCCAGACTTTGAGCTGTGGTGAGGGAAGCGCAAAGGGCAGAGAATAAGAGCGCGGAAAACAAGAGTGCTGAGTATAAGAGCGGCTACAATAAGAGCGGCTAAAATAAGAGCGGCTACGATGAAAGAGCTGAGGCAACGCGATACTGCAATAGACCATAATCTGTGTCCGGTATTAACTCGATAACCGAGGGTTGTTATTGTTGTCAGCGTCAGCCCAAGCTCAGGTGCACGAAATAATCGCATCAGACGAGCCATGTCTGTGCCAGCAAGGCTGTGCTGTGGGCCTTGTGCGCCTTACAGTAGCAGCACTGTCATACTTTGCACCTGCTGATTGCCCTCTGCCACAGGCTTGCACAGCTTTTGCCAAACAGCCGATGGGGCGTAAGAAGCACCACTAAATTTGGAATACAGTTATTTCTTTTTGGCATTAGCAGGGCTTTGGTGTATTTTTGGCACGTAGTGATGTTCGACGTCACGGGCTATAACAACGCAATAAACCCATAGAGGAAAACCCAATGAACGCACCCTTACGAGTTGGGGTACTCGCAGCCGCTGTAGGGGCAGCGCTGTCGTTACCCGCCCACGCCACCAATGGATACTTCACCCACGGGGTTGGCACCCACAGCAAGGCCATGGCGGGGGCAGGCGATGCCATGCCAGACATGGCCATTGATGTCGCCAACAACCCAGCCGCGGGTATTTTGGTGGATGAACACCTAGATATTGGTTTGGCGCTGTTCTCACCCATGCGGGAATACAGCACCACCGAGAGCGAGCTGGACGGCCAGATGGGTGCTTTCACCTTAAACGCCGATGGTATCGACAGTGACAACGAGCTGTTTCCTATTCCGTACATTGCTAAGAACTGGCACTTGAGCGACACCCGAGCATTCACCGTGGCGTTTTACGGCCGTGGTGGTATGAACACCGAGTACACCAGCGGTAGCGCCACCTTTGACCCCGATGGCCCAGGGCCAGCAGAGGCCATGACCATGCCCGGCACCTTTGGTGCGGGCACCGCTGGTGTAAACCTAAGCCAAGCCTTCTTAGAGCTGACCTACAGTGTGAAGTTTGGGGATGTGGCGGTGGGGATTGCCCCTGTCATCGCCTATCAGATGTTTGAAGCCGAGGGCGTTGCGACGTTCGCGCCTTACACCAAGACGTATGCCGAAAGCTTCGTTACTACGGGCGAGCCTGGCATGCCCACTGGCCTAACCAATAACGGCTCCGACGATAGCTTTGGCTTCGGTGTAAAGGTGGGTGCTATTTGGAATGTCAGCGATACATTGGCGTTTCAGGCCGCCTACCAAACCGAAACCGACATGGAGGAGTTCTCGAAGTACAGCGACCTGTTTGCCGAGGGCGGTGATTTCGATATTCCAGCCACAGCACGTATTGGTGTGAGCTTACAGGCTACGCCCCAGCTTCAGCTGCATTTCGATGTAGAGCGTACCTACTACAGCGATGTCGCCTCGGTTGCGAACCCCATGACCAATGTATTTCCGAGCCCTGGATTAGCATCGAGTGGTTGTCCTACTGCGGGTGGTAGCAACGTCGAGAACTGTTTGGGCGGTAGCGAAGGCTTCGGTTTTGGCTGGGATGACGTCACCGTTTACCAGTTTGGCTTGGAATGGTCTCCTGCCTACATGCCCAAAGTCACTTGGCGCGCGGGTTATAACTACGGTGAGCAACCCATCAGTGAGGAAAACGCGGCCATCAACATTTTGGCCCCAGCGGTGGTTGAAGAGCACTTCACCGGTGGCTTCTGCTACGACTTAGACAGTGGCGATCACATCTCGGTGGCGGTAATGTACGCCCCATCGAATACCGTGACGGGGCCCAACCTGTTTGATCCCACGCAGCAAGTCAGTCTAGAGATGAGCCAGTGGGAACTTGAGGTGGCCTACACCTTCTGAACCTAGTGCTGTGGGTGCCCAGAGCCCTGGGCACCCATGTTTAAGAGGCACATCGTGGATCTTATCGCCTACGCCGTTCCTTTTTTCTTACTCGCCATTGGTGCTGAGCTCGCCTGGGGGCTACGCCAGGGCAACAATACCTACCGCATGAACGACACCTTCAGCAGTTTGATGCTGGGGATTCTTAGCCAAGCCCGCAAGTTTGTATTGCTGGGTGTGGGCGGTGCCGTATACGGGCTTATCACTGATTTTACTCATAGCACGTTGTGGCCAGCAGATCACTGGCTCACATGGGTCTTTGCCTTTGTGCTCTACGATTTTTGCTATTACTGGCTGCACCGTATGGGGCACGAGCGGCAGATACTGTGGGCGGCCCATGTAGCTCATCATCAGAGTGAAGATTACAACCTGGGCACCGCACTGCGCCAAACCAGCACAGGGTTCCTACTAAGCTGGGTGTTTTATATTCCTATGTACCTTGTGGGTATCCCCGCTGAAGTGGTCATTACCGTGGGCGCCCTGAATCTTATCTATCAGTTTTGGGTGCACACCCAGCACGTGCCGGAACTCGGTTGGTTCGAGTACGTGTTTGTGAGCCCCTCGAACCACCGGGTTCACCATGCCCAGAATGATGAGTACATGGATAAGAACTACGGCGGTGTGTTCATTGTGTGGGACCGACTATTTGGTACCTACCAGCGCGAGTTGTCCGACGAGCCATGTGTCTACGGTATTCGTGGTGCTATTAAGAGCTGGAATCCGGTAATGGCGCTAACCCATATTTATCAAGACATGCTGTTAGACATGTGGCGCACCCGCACATGGGCCAACCGTTGGCGGGTATTAGTTGCAAGAACGGGCTGGCAACCTGCCGATGTTGCAGCCCAATGGCCACGGGCCAAAGCTGATTTGTCGACCTTTCAGCGATACGACCCGCCTGTGAGTCAAGCGGTTAAGATCTACGGGGGCTCTCAGGTGGCGCTGGCTACAGGGTTGTTAGCTTTTGGTCAGTTTCAGTCGTTGACTCAAAGCCAGTACTGGGTTTGGTGGTTGTTACTGGTGTGGACCGGGGTGGCTACTGCCTGGTGGTTGGAAGGTAGAGCGCGGTGGTTGTGTGTGGCAACCGACGGGTTGCGGTGGCTTGTGCTTGTGTCGGCTGCCGCTTCAATTATCTAGACGGCTCCGAAGAGCCGCATAAGCGCCAGAAGAATCGCGTTAGAACCGCGCCCCCACAGTGACCCACCACATCCGTGGCATGGCGGGCCCGAGGAAGCGGCCACTGGTGTCCTGAATATTGCTGAGCACCTCATCCGCTTCACCGTAAAGGCCGAAGGTCTCGTAGTCCTCATCGAGTACGTTATCCACGCGGGTTTCTACGAAAAGTTTGTTGCCCAAATTCATGCGCGCGTACACATCAATGACACTCCAATCTTCGGTTTTGTCATCCACGTTGGCCTCGTCACCGCGCAAATACACGCCACTCATGTAGCGCACATCGGCCCCTATTTGCAGCGCGTCGGTAATGCGGGTGGCGGCGCCGAACTTCAAGTTGCTATCGGGTAGGCCGGGTATATCGCTGCCAGCGCTCACAAATAACCTGTCGTTCTCCGATTGGGGGTTATTGGGGCTACTCGAGAAAAAGTCGTCCTCGAAAGTGGCCTGCATATAGGTGTAGTTCACGTACCAATCCCAAACCTCATTGCCACCGGCCAACTCGAGCTCGAGGCCGGCGCGACGGGTGTCGGCAGCATTTTGGAAGAACCCTTCGTTACTGGAAACGCCACCGGTGGTTTGAAACAGAATGTCATCATTGGCTGTGATAACAAAGCCACCCAATCGGAATTGATCGATTGCACCCCAGCTGCCCCGAATACCGAACTCGGTGCTTACAGCGCGCACGTCATCGAGCGGCGGATCTGCAAGGAACGAGTTGGGCAGGGTGCAGGGCGCCTCGGGGTGCGAGCAGGCAAGCTCTACCGGTGTTGGGGTGCGGGCAGAGCTTTGCACGCCGCCGTATAGGCTGAGCGTATTAGTCATTTGCCAGACAATTCCCGCGCCCGCATTGAAGTTTTTGAAGCGATGATCCCCTGCTAGTTCCGGGCGCTGGCCTGTGGGGTCATTCCCTTGTGTACGCGTGTTGTTGTAACGAGCCGACAGGGTAAGGGTAGTGGCGTCATTCAGAGCCATACTGTCGCTGACAAAGGCGCTCCAGGTTTCCACCTGGGTTTTCAGGTTGGTATCGCCGTCGGCGTCGAACCGGCCGGTTAGTACTGTACCCCGTGTTTCCGTGAGCTCCGAAAACTCTACGGTAGAGGCGAAGTCCGTTCGGCCTTTAAACCAATCCACCCCTGCCACGTACTCATGGCCAATGGCACCGGTATCGGCGCGGCCCAAGTACTGCAACGTGAAGCCATAGCTCTCTTGCTGGCGGCTACTGCGGTTGTTAATGGCATTGAAGTCTTCATCGACCCTATTACCTAGCTTGTCGGTAACCGGTTCATCGTCGTCGTTACATAGGAAGCCCTCGAATGGATGTTCCTCACCACCCATGTCTTCCGTGCCGTCATTGTCATCATCGTCGTCTTCACCACACTCCTCATACTCGGAGCCATCGCCGTTAAAGGTCTGGGTCTCTAGGTCGCGATAGAAGCCATTGATACTGATTTCACTGCTGTCGCTGAAGGCGTGACGGAACGATACGCTGGTCATCATCAGCTCGTTCTCGGTCTGATCTGGGTGAGTGAACACGGCACTGCGGCTGGCATTCAGTAAATCGAGGGGCACTGCACCATTACCCTTTAGGTTGCTGTCACCGTAGTTGAAAAATACATCTAGCTCCGATGCTGCACCGCGCCAGCTGAGCGCCGAGTACAGGGTTTGGGCTTCCGATTCTGAGAAGTCACGCCAGCCATCTTCATCCATGGCATCGGCGCTAATAAAAAACCCCCATTCGCCGTTATTGGCGCCATAGCTGGCCGTGTAATCCTGGGTGCTGTAATCCCCAAGGGTCACGCTGGCTTTGCCGCCTTCGCTGCTGAAGCCTGTGCGGGTGTTCACCACCAGTGCGCCGCCAATGGTGTTCAAACCGTAGACCGGGTTTGAACCGCCGACCAAATCGAGGGTTTCCATGCTGCTGGCGGGTAGTAGATCCCAGTTAACCGTATCCCCAAAGGCCTCGTTAACCCGTACACCGTTGTGATACACCGCCAAACCTTGAGACAAGCCCAGCAGTGGCGATGCGGTAAAGCCCCGATATTGCACATCCGGTTGCAGACGGTTGTTTTGAGCCGCATTGGTGCTCACGCTGGTGGCGCGATCTTCCAAAAGATCCACCGCCGAGAAAAAGGCCGCATCCGACAGATCGTCTTGGGTAAAACGCTGAACCGCGAAGGGCAGGGCGTTTAAATTCAGTTCCCCTCGGGTGATAGCGGTGCCGATGACCCGAATCTCTTCCAGTGCGGCATCATCGCCATCAGCGGCCCCTAGGGTATTGGCACTGGCGACTGTCACGATGCCAGTAATAGCTGCGGCTAAGGGTTGCTTCATGTGGCGCATAACACGGTTGCTCTCAGTTGTTGTTTTCGGTTTAAGTAGTAGTGGCTCGGCGCTGCCGATAGGTAATGCTGCGGGAAAAATTCTGAGAAAATCTTTAAAAACATGAAAAAAAATGAGTTAGAGCAGCAAGTAGTAGGGTCGTCACCCGAAGAGCTCCAGTCCGCTGCCGCCCCCATAGCCACGGTGCTGCTTGTGGAAGACGATGCCGATATTGCTCGCCTTATTACCGAGCGCTTAGTGGGTGCCGGTTATCAGGTGTGGCACGGAGCATCGGTAGCGGCCGCCGCCGCCCTGTGGCAGCAACATCGGCCCCAGGTATTGCTGGTCGATTGGATGCTGCCAGATGGCTCTGGGGTCGACTGGGTGGCAGATTTGCGGGCCCAGCACCACGAGGTGCCCGTCTGTTTACTTACTGCCCGCGATGCCCTTGAGGATAAGTTAGCGGGGTTCGATGCGGGCGTCGATGATTACCTGCCCAAGCCTTTTGCGTTAGATGAGCTGATGGTTCGAGTGCGGGCGCTGCTAAAGCGCAGCGGTCTGAGTCGGGATGTAAACCAAGGTTTAACGGTGGGCAATGTGGTGTTGTTCGCCCAAGAGCGCAGAGCCGTGGTGGCTGGCAAGGCGGTGGCGCTGACCCGTCGGGAGTTCGATGCGTTGCTGCTCTTGGCCCAGCGATACGACAAAGTAGTCACCCGTGAGCAGCTTTTGAATGCCTGGCCGGGGACGCGAGAGGTAAACCCCAACACCGTCGATGTTTACATCAGCTACTTGCGCAAAAAACTAACCGGCGCCACCGTTACCATTGAAACGGTGCGCGGTATGGGCTTTCGGTTACAGGGTGCCTCCACCCCATGACGGTACGGGGTAAAACTTGGGCTCTAGTGTTGCTGATGCTAGGTTTGAGCGGCGCTATTGTCAGTTTGAGTTTTTGGCTATCGGCGCGTACAGAGACCCTGCTGCAGCGCACGTTAATCGCCTATGAGCAATTGGCACTGGCCACGCGTTTGGAAGCGGCGGTGGTGCGTGAGCGTTATCAGTTATCTCAGGGTGTTCAAACCACGATGGCTAGCGATCAATTACTGGCCCAATTGGTGGCCACGGTCGCTCGCGAGGTGGCGCAGCTTGAAGCCCCCGAGCAGGGGGGGGAGCAAGCCGAATTGGCCAGTATTGAGGCGTTAAAAATAGCCAGAGATACCTACTTCGCCAGTGGCGATGACAAGGACTGGCGGCAGTTAGCGCAGTTATTAAGTGCCTTTGAGCGGGCAGAGAGTCAAGAGATTCAGGGTACGCTGGCAACATTGGCCAGTGAGCGCGACCGCATTGGCGGCTTTGTGGTAGCCATTGGTGCGCTGCCCCTGACGTTGGCGTTTTGGTTGCTTTGGCAGCTGTTCAATCAGCACAAACAGTTAGAGCGGGAAGTGCAGCGACGAACCCTAAAGCTGGAAGAGCAGGCTGCAGCATTGGCAGCTGTCGATCGTCAGCGCCGGGTGTTTTTTGCCAAACTTAGCCACGAACTGCGCACGCCCCTGACCATTTTGCGCGCCGAGGCCGATGTCGCCGCAAGCGATGGCACTACTGAGCATCGTCGCCAGCACGCCGTTGCAGTCATGCAGCAACACGCCCAATTGTTGTCCCGTCGCTTTAGTGACTTGCTGGCATTGGCTCGATCTGATGCGGGTGAGTTGGTTATTGCCAAAGAGCCCACCGAGCTGGCACCGGTGTTAGACAAAGCCATTGCCTTAACACAGGCCATGGCTGAGCAAAAGGCGGTACAGCTTCAGGTACAGCTTGATGCCATTGACGATGTTGAAGTGCTCGCCGACGGGGAGTGGCTGCTGCACGCCCTGATGGCACTGATTGATAACGCGGTGAAGGCATCGTCAGCCGGACACGCTGTGACTCACGCTGTGACTGTTCTAACGACGCGCACCGATCAAGCGGTTACCTTGGCGGTGGAAGACGAGGGCCCAGGTGTGGACCCGGCTGCTTTACCACATTTGATAAAGCCCTTTGAGCAGAGCGGCTCGTATGCCACTGAGCAGGGCTCTGGTCTAGGCCTAGCGGTTGCCCATTGGATTGCCGAGCAGCATGACGGACAACTGCTTTTGGAAAATCGCCGTCCCGGAGGATTTAGGGCAGCACTAACGCTACCGGTGCTGTGACAAAGGCTTCCTCTGGTTGGATTACTCGTCCACGTATATCCCGGCTGCTGTCGCTAGGGATTAACTTACCGTGCTACGCCGCATTGGATGAACGCGCACTGCCACGCCCAAAAGCGCGACAGTGTCAGAGACAGGTTACAGAGAAGAGATATAGGCGGCTAGGTTGTTGATGTCTGCATCGGTCATGGGCTTGGCAACGGGCCACATCATGGCCGACTGTGCGCCGCGCTGCTCACCCGCACGGTATGCTGTCAGTTTTGCGGTGATATCTGATGCCGCCTGACCCGCTAGCGTTGGGCCAATACCCCCTTCACCGTTAGCGCCGTGGCAGGCAACGCACTGGCCATAATAGCCCTCGCCCAGTGCCTCGGGGGAAGCGGCTGCCAGTGCTTCTTGCTTGGCCTGCTCGACACTTGCAATGCTGCCGCCGTGGGTTTCTTTCCAGGCTTCGTAACACTCGCCCACGCAAACGTTGCGGTTACCTGTCCAGCTAGGGTCGTTACTGCTGGTGCCGGCATAAATAATGCCCGATACAACCAAAAGGAAAAGGGCTGCAATGGCGTTTGTGTTCATGGTGGCTGCGCTCCTCAGTGCAAAGTGTTGTTTCAAGAGGTGGGATTTGAGCGCAATGATAATGCTTTCGGGGTGCCTTAAGAAGTAGTCAAAAGGCCTAATCCTTTGGCCTGATTGAGTCCTATTGCTTATGGTGCCCGCTGCAACCCAAACGAGGCCCAATCGCGTACAGTGGTGCAGTCGATAGTCACTGGTACGACTGGTACGACCGTCGCCGGTAGCACCGGTAACGCAGTCACTAGGTCGCTAGTAGATGGGGCAGTCACTAGTAGTTAGATAGTCATTGGTAAACAGCCACCGGTATTAGGTCAACGTTGTAAGGAGTAGGGAATGGCATTGCCGTACAAAGGGGTCATTAAAGTGCGTTTTGCCGATAGCGACGCCAACGGCCACGTTTATTTTGGCAGCTACGCGGTGTTGGCCGATGAGGTGTCTGCCGAGTACTGGGCGGAATTGGGCTGGGATTTCAGCACCGTTCAGGCACAGCCCGCGCTCACTTTTATGGTGAACTCCAACATTGACTACCACAGCGAGTGTTTACCGGGCGATTTTGTCGAGGTCAGTGTGGGGTTCACCCGCTTGGGCAACAGCAGCGTGACCTTGGCTTTTGATATGACCAATCAGCGCAGTGGTGAGCGGGCCGCATCGGGCACGTTTACCAGCGTCTTTGTGGATAAAACCACACGTCGCAGCTGCCCGGTGCCCGAGGCCTTTCGATGTGCCTTGTTGGCACGTCAACCGGAATTGGCCCATTAATGGCCCAACCAGACATCAACCCCGAAGGAAACCCCGACGGCAAAGGCCTCGTGCCGGTCATGGATGCGCTGAATGCGTTGCGGCCTTGGTCCACTGCGCCTAAGGCGCCCGAGACTATCCTGCGGGATTTTTGTTTATCGACGCTGGTGCTGTCGGCGCGCTTTGATTTTCGGGTGGTGCCCAATAAGACTTACTACCTATACAGGGCAGCTGATGGCTGGCGCTTGTCCCTTATTAGCCCAAGCGAGTGGGGCAAGCGTTGCCCGGGACCGTTTATTGCGGAGGCCACTTTAGCAACCGACATGACCTGGGACATGCAGTTGTCGTCCGAGCTGGGTAATGACCCAGCGCTGGTCGATGAGCTAAGTCAGCATTTGCAGGGTTTTTTGGCGCGCCTATCAGTAGCTGAGACATTGGAAGATGCGCTGCCAACCTATGAGGCGTGCTTACCCTACCAGCAGCGGATGATGGCAACGGCCCTCAGTTCGTCGCTGCAGACATCGCTGTTGTTGTCGGGTTTGGCGGGGCAATCGGGGCAGGTATGGTTGAAGCACGATGGCTTGCGTCGATTACTTTCCCTCGCGTCTGATAACTAACGAAGTCCCGCCGGTTGGCGGGCTCTAGCAAGCTAACAGAGGCCAGCCTACTAATCGGGGCCAAATGTTAATGAGAGCCGTACAGCCTTTGGGGCTATCCAGGATCTGCTGACGTTGGGGGATGCAGTCATTGGGCTTGGGTGCCGGGGCACTCAAGCGATGAGTATTCGAGGGCAGGAACCCAAGAGCTCAACGACAAGCAGAAATCAAAGGGGCAGAAACCTAACTGTTTCGGTGTTTCTGCCCCTTGTTGTTCTTTGTCTCACAGAGACGTGGTGCGCAGGTAGGGCAGCTTGATATCAATATCCCCGTATTTAGCTTCTGCCTCTTCGTTACTGAGTGACAATGCAACGATCACATCCTGACCCACTTCCCAGTTCGCCGGGGTGGCAATAGGCTCACCATAGGTGGCTTGCAGTGCATCGAGTGCGCGCAATACTTCCGCGAAATTACGACCGACTGACATGGGGTAGGTCATAGCCAGCTGCAGCTTCTTGTCGGGGCTGAATATGAATACCACGCGTACGCTCGCTGAGTTGGCGGCGGTACGGCCATCGGGCAGGTAGGCATCGGCGGGTAGCATATCCAGTGCTTTTGATACCACGAGATTTTCATCGCCAATGATGGGGAAGTTGGCAGGGGCACCTGAGTAGCTCTGGATATCTTTTTTCCAGCCGACGTGCTCTTCCACTGAATCCACCGAGAGACCGATCACTTTGGTGTTGCGTTTGGTCCACTCATCGGCAAGTTGTGCTACCGCACCGAACTCGGTGGTGCATACTGGCGTGTAGTCTTTCGGATGGCTGAACAGAATGGTCCATTGGTCACCAATAAAATCGTGCAGCATGAAGGTGCCGTGATCGGTTTCCAGTTCGAGATTGGGTACAGTGTCGTTGATGCGTAAGGCCATGGTCGTTCTCCTATGGTGTGGTTTTAGCCAAAAGTCGAGATGCGTCGTCGCTGATTAAGTGGACTTTGCGATAGCGCTTATAGTTAGTGTGGCTCTAGGGAGTGAATTAGTAAAACGGGAAAAATGGCTTTTGGCATTCGTAAAAATCGATTGACGAACTTGGCGGCGCAGAAAGCCGGCTAATCTTTATTCGAAGCCGAAGCCGAAGCCGAAGCCGAAGCCGAAGCCGAAGCCGCAATAACAGAGGGTGACAAAAGTGACAAAGATAAGATGCTGGATCGTTGTGGCACTGATCACCGCGTTGAGTGGCTGTGCCAGCGATGCGGTGAACCTACCCGCTTCCAATGAGTACGGGACAACCCCCCAGCTGGTGGCACCCAGCAGAAGTGCGTTACCCACCGTATCCATCGCTAAAGCGGTTGGTTGGCCCGAGGGTGGGGCACCTATGATTGGTAAAGCCCTGCAGGATCCAGAAAATCCTATTGTAGTGACTCGCTTCGCTGAAGGTTTAGATCACCCACGCTGGTTACTGGTACTGCCGAATAACGATGTTCTAGTCGCTGAGACTAACAAGCCCGCCAGTAAAGGTGGCTTCTCTGGCATCAAAGGGTGGGTGGCCCGCGTAATGATGCGATATGGCGGAGGCGGCGGTGCTAGCGCTAATCGCATTACTTTGTTGAGAGACTCCGATCACGATGGAGTCGCCGATCTGCAAGTGGCGCTGTTGGAGGAGTTGAACTCGCCTTTTGGTATGGCTTATGCCAATGGCTACTTGTACGTGGCTAATACCGATGCGGTGCTCAAGGTGCCGTACACCCTTGGATCTTTGGAAATAGAGGCGCCCCCGAAAGTATTAGCACCGCTACCCGCCGGCGATTTGAATCACCACTGGACTAAAGGGTTAGTTATTGATCTGGATGGCCGTACCCTCTACGTCTCGGTTGGGTCCAACAGCAATATTGGTGAAAACGGCATGGATGCAGAATACAAACGAGCTGCCATCCTAGCTGTTGATGCTGAAACGGGGTCCACCAGGGTGTTCGCATCCGGCTTACGTAACCCCGTTGGTATGGCTTTCGAGCCAAGCTCGGGCGCTCTTTGGACCGTGGTCAACGAGAGAGACGAGTTAGGTGATCAGTTGGTACCCGATTATTTGACATCGGTAGTGGATGGCGATTTTTTTGGTTGGCCGTACAGCTATTGGGGCGATATCTTGGATGAGCGTGTAGCATCCGCGGAACCTAAGATCGTCGCGTCAGCGCGCGCACCGGATTATGCACTAGGGGCTCACACGGCGTCACTGGGCCTGACTTTTTATCATTCAAACCGCTCAAGTGACGATAATGGCGCTGTTGACAACCTATTATCGAGAAGCGCCGCTACTGCATCCTTTCAGGCCTTGGAGGGCATGGCGATAGTTGCCCAGCACGGATCTTGGAATCGTTCGGTACCTAGTGGTTACAAGGTCATCGTTGTCCCTTTCAGCGACGGTATGCCCTCGGGTGAACCGGAGACACTATTAGAGGGTTTTCTGAGCACGGAGGGAGATGCTTACGGCCGGCCCGTGGGTGTGGCGGTTGACGTGCTCGGCGCAATACTCGTTGCTGATGATGCTGGAGATGTGATTTGGCAACTCCGATGAAAGTTTCCGAGACACTCCACCGTTCAATAAATTTTCCGCGTTGCACCTATGTGATGGTCAGCTGATGTTGATACTGGGTCGGGTGTCACTTACCCTCCACTAAAAATAATCAGATGCATGAGGTGCCGTATGCAAAATTTTATGCCGCTTAATAGGCAGGCCACTCAGCAGAGGATCGGTTTTCTATTGGTTGAAAACTTCACCTTGCTTTCACTGTCCAGTGCTATAGACCCCCTGCGCATCGCCAACCTGCTGACCAATGAAACTCTTTACGAGTGGACCTTACTGGGTGGTGCTGAAGATGGGTCGGTTACGTCCAGTGATGGTATTCGCGTGGCCTTAGACGGCCACCTCGGCAACGACACGCCCTTCGATCTTGTCATTGTCGTTGGAGGGGTCAATATTGAGCAGCAGGTAGACAAAGCCGATATTCAATGGCTCCGTAAGCAAGCCCGAGCAGGTACCAAATTGGGCGCAGTGTGCACCGGGTCCTACGTCTTGGCAGCCGCGGGTTTACTCGATGGTCATCAGTGCAGCGTGCATTGGGATTGTCTTACACCAATGACGGAACAGTTTCCCGATGTGCTTTGCAACAGCCAAATCTACACGATTGATCAAGATCGGATTACGGCTTCAGGGGGCGCGGTCTCGCTACACATGATGTTGGCTTACATAGGCCAAAGTCACCCAGAAGCTCTTGTGGAGGCGATTGCGGATATGCTCGTCTGTGACCGGCACAGGGCCGATTACGAGCCTCAAGTGGTGCCAATGTGGTCTCGGCGGGTAGCGCTAAAGCCGAAATTGACCGAAGTTTTACAGTTGATGGAAGCTAATCTTGAGGAGCCGATCCCGTTGTCGGAGTTGGCTAATCTTGTGGGTTTGTCTGTGCGTCAGCTGGAGCGCTTGTTTTTACAGAATTTGCACTGCACGCCATCGAGACATTATTTGATGCTGAGGCTCCAGCGGGCCCGACGGCTCATTAAGCAGAGTTCTCGTTCGATAGTTGAAATTACAGCCATGTGTGGTTTTACCTCCACCACGCACTTTAGTCGATGCTATCGTAAGTATATGGGCGTGTCGCCGCGTACCGATCGCAAGCAAGGCGCAAACGATATGCGCTTGGTTGGTGCTGCTGTGGGTGAGGAAAAAGTTGCCGATGGCTAAGGATTGGCAGTAGCTTTACTTGGCTCGACGCCGCCGTTTTCCAGCCGATGCCACCTCCCTCACAACAGGTTGTCGTACTACTTCAAATAAATTCGTGAACGGATCACTGTTGTGAGGGAACGCCATAGCCTCGACAAAGTAGTGCTGGAAGGCATCGGCCGTGGCAGTTTCTACCCGTTCAATATGGGTGACCACCCGCTCAATAGCAGGCCTTGCGGTCTCATCGAGTAAGGCAATGCGCGCCCCCATCGACGCCGCATTACCCGCCGGCGACACATTCTCGAGTGGGCAATCGGGTATGAGTCCCAGCACCATGGCGTGGGTCACACTAATATGACTACCAAAGGCGCCTGCTAATCGAATGCGGTCAACGGTAGTCACCCCAAGTTCGTCCATGAGCAGCTTGATGCCTGCATAAAGGGCCGCTTTGGCTAGCTGTATCTGCCGAATGTCATTTTGGGTAATGATCACTTCGCGGCGCGGGCCGTCCTGTGGTGGGGTGTACAACACGTAGCACCAGGTGCGGCCCTGCTGGCGTATGCGAGGCGTTTTATCGGCAAGGGCACCGTTAATAACCCCGTCGGCGCTCACAATGCCCGCCAAAAACATCTCGGCAATTACTTCGATAATGCCCGAGCCGCAAATACCAGTAACCCCGGTATCGGCAATGGCGAGCTCGAAATCGGGCTCCGCCGACCACAGCTCTGAACCAATAATTTTGATATTGGGTTCAAGGGTATCCGGGTCGATGCGCACCCGCTCAATGGCGCCCACGGTAGCTCGCTGTCCACTGCTGATTTGAGCGCCTTCAAAAGCAGGCCCCGTAGGACTCGAGCAAGCAAGCAACCGCTTGCTGTTACCTAACACGATCTCTGCGTTGGTGCCCACATCTACCAGTAGGCTTAGCTCTTCTTGCTCGTAGGGCTGCTCGGCCAGAATGACTCCTGCGGCATCGGCACCTACGTGTCCGGCAATACAGGGCAGGGTATACACCTTACCCTCTGCCTGAATATTAATACCAATGTCAGCGGCCCGAAGGGTGCAAGCGCTATCAATGGTCAGGGCAAATGGCGCACCACCTAGGTTAATGGGATTAATGCCCAGCACTAAGTGGTGCATGATGGGGTTGGCCACTAGGGTAATCTCTAGAATGTCCGAGATTACGCCGGCCACCTCTTGACTCAGGCTTTGTAGTAACTCGTTAAGGCATTCCCGAATGGCTGCGGTCATCTGCTCGGCGCCCTCGGGCTCCATCATCACATAGGACACCCGACTCATCAGATCTTCCCCAAAGCGTATTTGGGGGTTCATAACACCCGCCGTGGCGATCACCTCACCGGTATTCAAATCACATAAATGGGCGGCCACGGTGGTAGAACCCACATCAATGGCTACACCTCGAGGCCGATCGAAGAGACCCGGCCATAGGCCAATCATCTCCTTCGATTGGAACACCGCCACGGTCACGCCCCTATCGCCGCTGGCGAGCGCGGCTTGCAGTGTGGGGGCTACAGAGCAAGGCATGCTGAGTGAGGGTAGCCCCCATTCGTCGGTCAGTGCCTGCTGCAATAGCGCCTGTTCACTGATGGCCTGCTCAAGAGAGGGTTCGGGCACCTCAACGTAATAGAGCCGTGTGGCGGTATCTAAGTGGATGTCCCGGTATTCCGCTTCTTTGCGCACAATTTGACGGTGCAGCTGGCTTTCGGGGGGAACATCGATGACCACATCGCCCATTAGCTCGGTGTGACAGCCAAGGCGCACATCATCAGGTAAGGGTCCCTTGCGCTGACTGTATTTGATTTCAGTCGCCGTCAGTGGCGACAAATGGCTCTGATCCGATTGGATGCCATGCTTAGGGAAAGCGCCGGTCATACAGCGTACTTGGCAGCGACCACACAAGCCCCGGCCACCACACACCGAATCCAGGTCTACTCCTAAACTGCGCGCTGCGGTGACTAGGGGGGTACCGACGGGGAAGCTACCCCGACGGCCCGATGGCAAAAAGACCGCCTGAATCTGGCCATTCGCCTCAGCGTCTGCTGTGCTGTCCATGTTACTGGCGACCGACTTTAGGCGCTGCGCCGGCGGCTCGCGCGACCACCGCGACCGCCTCGACCCGCGCCTTCGGGGGCGGGTTCGCGGTAGGCGCGTATCCAGTTAGCGCAATCGGGGTCGTGGCCTAGCATCACATCGCCACCGCGTACCGCTTGCATGACTTCAGCATGCAGCGGGCTGGTAATGGCCGAGGTCATACCGGCGGCCATGGCCATGGTAAGAAACGCTGCATTAATGCCGTTCCGATTGGGTAAACCAAAGCTCACATTCGAAGCGCCGCAGGTGGTATTTACCTTTAAATCGGTGCGCAACCTGCGCACCAAATCCATCACCTGAACCCCCGAGCTATTGATAGCGCCAATGGGCATGACTAACGGGTCTACCACCACATCGCTGTGGTGAATGCCGTAATCGGCGGCGCGCTCTACAATCTTTTTGGCCACTGCAAAGCGCACTGCGGGGTCTTCCGAGATGCCGGTTTCATCATTAGAGATGGCTACCACTGCAGCGCCGTATTTAGCGACCAGAGGCAGAACCCGCTCTAGCACCTCATCTTCCCCGGTTACCGAGTTCACCAAGGCCTTGCCCTGATACACCGATAAACCCGCTTCCAGCGCCTCGATAATGGATGAGTCGATGCTAAGGGGTACATCGGTCACTGACTGCACCAGTTGCACCGCTTCGGCCAGAATGCGTGGTTCATCGGCCAGCGGAATGCCTGCGTTCACATCAAGCATATGAGCGCCGGCCGCTACTTGCGCCAAGGCATCGGCTTCCACACGGCTGTAGTCCCCGTTCTTCATTTCCTCTGCCAGTATTTTGCGCCCGGTGGGATTGATGCGCTCGCCAATGACCACGAAGGGTTTATCGAAACCAATGTGCACTTCGCGGGTGGCAGAGCTGATGGTAGTTGTGGTCATGGGTATCTCCCGGGCAGGGTGTTAGGGGGTGGGTTCAAAACCTTTGTTGGCTACCAAAGCGGCCAGCTGTTCGTCGCTGTAGTTCGCCTCGATAGCAGCGCCTAGCTGCTCAGCCAGCGCTTGGGCATGGGTGCCCTCATCGGGTAGTGCAACGGTTACTCGTCGCCACTCGTCAAGGTAGGCATCGCTGCCGCCTTTACCGGCGCGCATGGCGGCCCTGTCGATGGCCGCTTGAAAGCGGTGCGCCAATAAATATTTACCGCGCTCTCGGCCCCGCTTGATTAGCACCTGAGCGGGAATATCCCGCCAATACACATCAATGCGTTGCATACGCGGCAGACGAGAGCGAAGAGTGTGGTGAGTGGGTTTGGGCTTGCTGCTGCACAGCGATCAGTTGGCTGTTTAAAGCTTTAGCGAGAGGTTCTACGCCTGTGTTGACGATGTCTAACGGAAGCCCTAGCCACTTGGCAGCAGCATAGGCCTTCTCTGTTAGCTCAGGGCTTGGCTGCTGAGCTAGGTACACGACCTTTCGGTAGTGACCAAAGAACTGGGGTATAAGCTCTGGGTGGGCGTCCAGTTTTAGACCTTGAATCACCAACCGGCTGAAGTGGCGCACTAAAAAGTCGGTGAGATAGAAGGTGCCGGGCTCCGCTTCTGCCAGTGCCCGAAAGCGCTGATGGCCCGCAAAAACGCTATAGCAGTGGGGCCCGGGTAAGCGTTGTACCTGCCAGCGGTTAAGTACCTCATCTAATTTGCCGCTGGTGCCACAATCGGCGTATGCAACAAAGACTTGAGCGTAGTGGTCGTGGTACCGCTCAAGTAAGGCATTCACACGTGCGGGGATCAGCGCTGGTGTGTTGTGCAGTGCCGCATCAATGCACTGTATATCAACATGCTGCCAACCATGATGGCGCCGTAGCCAATCAAGCTCCTTTGCGAGTGCGCCACAGGCAATTATGAGCAGATCTTTTGGACGATCGGGCTTTCCAAGATCATGCTCGTTTTTCCGATGGGGCTGGTTGGCCATGCTTTTTTATGCGCCCTGCAGCGCTTTGCGCTCGGTAATGAGCCGTACCGCGGAGGTGGCGGCCTCGGCCGCATCGCGGCAGTAGGCGTCGGCGCCCACCGCCACTCCGAACTCCTCGTTAAGTGGTGCACCGCCCACCATGACAATGTAATCGTCGCGTATGCCTTGCTCTACCATGGCGTCAATGACGACCTTCATGTAAGGCATGGTGGTGGTGAGCAGGGCAGACATACCCAATATATCGGGTTTGTGGCGCTCTAGGGCAGCAATGTAGTCTTCAACCGCATTGTTAATACCAATGTCGTGCACCTCAAAACCGGCGCCCTCCATCATCATAGCCACCAGGTTTTTGCCAATGTCGTGGATGTCGCCTTTTACCGTACCAATGACCATCGTCCCAATGGGCTTGGCGCCGGTCTCGGCAAGCAATGGCCGCAAAATAGCCATGCCCCCTTTCATAGCATTGGCGGCGAGCAGTACTTCGGGTACGAACAAAATACCGTCACGAAAATCGATGCCGACAATGGTCATGCCATCGACCAGGGCCTTGCTCAGCACGGTTTCCGCTGACCAGCCCCTATCGAGCAAAATTTGTGTGCCTTCCTCAATTTCCTCCGTTAAGCCGTCGTACAGATCGTCGTGCATCTGAAGAATCAGGTCATCATCCGAAAGCTCCGCAAGAACAATGTCGTCTTCATCGGACATGGGGTAATCCTCGTGTAAAAACTTAATAATCCCGATCGGGGAAGGCGGCTTTTTGCTCGGTCATATAGGCCTGTAGGGCCTCATCAATGGCGGGGTCAAGGGCGGGCGCTTCGTACTCGGTCAGCATATTCTTCCACAGGCCGTTGGCGCGTTTAGCGGTATCGAGACTGCCCTCGGCTGACCATTGCTCGTAGCTATTGTTATCTGCCACCGTCGAGCGATAGAACGCCTGCTCAAAATTGGCGAGTGTGTGTGCAGAGCCCAAATAGTGCTTACCGGGCCCTATTTCGCGGAATGCGTCCATGGCTTGGGCGTTCTCTGACATATCAACACCGCTTAGCAGCACTGCCAGCATACTGGCTTGATCGCAGTCCATGATGAACTTCTCGTAGCCCATCGCCAGGCCTCCTTCAAGCCAGCCCGCGGTGTGTAGCATGAAGTTCACACCCGCCAGTGCGGCTGTTTGCAGGGTGTTGGCAGCTTCGTAGGCAGCTTGCGCATCGGGCAATTTTGAGCCGGTTAGCCCCCCCCCGCTTCTAAACGGCACTCCTAAGCGGCGGGCCAGCGCGGCAGCGGCGTAAATCACCATACTGGGTTCGGGTGTGCCGAACGTAGGCGCGCCGGTAGCCATAGAGACGGCCGCGGCAAAGGTGCCAAACACCACAGGCGCGCCTGGCCGCACTAGCTGGGTTAGGGCAATACCCGCCATAGCTTCGGCTAAAATCTGAGTCACCGTTCCTGTGACTGTCACTGGCGACATGGCGCCAGCGAGAATAAACGGTGATACCACCGTTGCCTGATTGTTGCGGGCGTACACCTTAAGTGAGCCCAGCATGGTGCCATCGAACACCATGGGTGAATTGGCATTAATGAGACTAGTTAGCACGCAGTTTTGGTCAACAAAGTCATCGCCAAACACAATTTTGGCCATGTCGACGGAATCTTGCGCACGTCGGTGGTGAGTGACCGACCCCATCAGCGGTTTATCGCTGTATTTGAAGTGGCTATACACCATGTCGTAGTGGCGTTTGTTCACTGGTAAATCGACCGGCTCACATACGGTTCCGCCCGAGTGATGCAGGCCGGGCGCCATGTAAGCCAGTTTCACGAAGTTCTGGAAGTCTTCCAGGGTGGCGTAGCGACGACCCTTGTCTAAGTCGTGAACAAAAGGGGAGCCGTAGGCGGGCACCAATACCGTGTTTTTACCCCCAATCGTGACGCTTCTTAAGGGGTTACGTGCATGTTGCACGTACTCACTGGGGGCCGTGGCTTGGATGATGCTGCGGCACAGGCCGGGAGCAAAGCGAACGCGAGTGCCATCGATGTCGGCACCTGCGTCACGGAATAAGTCGAGCACCTCGGGGTCATCGAGGAAGTCGATACCAATCTCAGCAAGTAGCTGATCAGCGTTGTGCTCGATAAGCGCTAGGTTCTCTTCAGACAAAATTTCTGTGTAGGGAATTTTGCGCTCGATAAAGGCGGGGGCTGCGCTACTGCTTGAGGAACGTGTTTCTCGTCGGCCTGCACGGCCACCACCCTTACGTCTTGATGCGCGTTCTGTCATGTGGTTTTTCTCATACAGCGGACCGAGAAACAGTGGCCCTTGGGTTATGACGGGAACCCGAAATATGACTGTGAAGGGGTAAGTGGTGCTGTAACCCAACCGACAACATCGGGTCTGAATGCGACGTCATTACACGCCCTCGGAGTACTCGATTTGCTGGAATGACTTAGGCCAAATGTAGTAGCGCTTTCCGCACTCAGCGCTTGGCATCCAACAGCCAACCTTTATACATTTCGCGACCTTGTAACAAATACTGATGCGGCGATCGCGCCTTCCCGGACCAACAAGGGTCGAGAGGGCGATTTGTAGGCGCTACTCCAAAAGGACTCAACATGAACTTCGATTTCTCCGACGATCAACGTCGGCTGCAGGATGAAATTCGCAAGGTGCTCTCAGAGCACAGCACTTCATATGCGGTGCGTGAAGTCCTCGACGGCAATGCTACCTATGACCAGAATACTTGGCAGCAACTAGCGCAGTTGGGTGCTCTGGGGCTTGCTATCCCAGAAGAGCATGATGGCACCGGGCTGGGTGCTCTGGAGCTTTGCCTGTTAGCGGAAGAGTGCGGCAGGGCACTTGTGGCTGCCCCTATGTTGTCTACCGTCTATCAAGCCGCTGAAGTCATCAAGCGTGCATGCAGCGAAGAGCAGCAGCAAAAGTACTTGCCAGAAATTGCTGCCGGTACTTGCATAATGACGTGTCAGTTGGAGCAACCAGTGGAATGTGCTGCAGAACCAACCTCTTTGGATTTTGCAAGCGAAGATCGTTCCAGCATTACCGGGGTCGTAGAGGCTTTGCCCGATGCTACCGCAGCGTCCCACGCCATCCTTAGGGTGGAAGACCTTTTCGTCTTGGTTGACCTCTCTCAAACGTCAGTCACTCGTTCGTTACAAACATCCATCGACGGTACTCGCCCCCTCGGCAAGCTGAGTTTCCAGTCAGCGCCCTGCGAGCTACTCGCCGGCGACGCTAACCATGCAGCCATAGCCCAGCGGGCCATCAATGGCGCCGCGGTGTTACTTGCCTTCGAGCAAGTGGGTGGCGCAGAGGCTGCGCTCTACGCTGCTCGCGATTACACCCTAGAGCGCAAAACCTTTGGACGAGCAGTGGGTAGTTATCAGGCGGTAAAACACACGCTGGCAGATTTGTTTTCAGCCATTGAAATTGCCCGAGCCCACGCCTGGTACGGCGCATGGGCTATGTCGACAGATGCCGATGAATTACCCCGAGCGGCGGCAGCGGCGCGGGTAGCTGCGTCTGAGGCTTACAACCGAGTAGCAGAAGAGTCACTTCACTTACACGGCGGTATTGGCTTTACCTGGGAAATGGACTGTCACTTACACCTTCGCCGCGCGCGTTGGTTGGCACAGATACTGGGCTCACGTCAGCTATGGCGCAACAAATTGGCCACTGCACTCATTGAGGAGGCTGCCTAATGGATTTCAATGACTCCCCCGAAGAAGCGCAGTTCCGGGAGCAGGTGCGCGCCTGGCTACAAACCCATGCTCAGCCCAAAGAGCGTCGTGATCAGCGCTTCGGTGAGGGTCTGGATGAAAGTGCCTATTTGTCAGCAGCGCGTGCCTGGCAGGCAAAAAAGGCGGCCGCAGGTTATGCCGCTATCCCTTGGCCGAGAGCCATGGGTGGCTTGGGCGGTACGCCTGCCATGCAGGTGGTATACGACCAAGAGGAATCTAATTACCTGGTGCCCGCCCATGTATTTGAAGTGAGCTTAGGCACTGCGCTACCGACGGTAGCTATGTGGGGCAGTGATGAACAAAAGCAGCGCTACCTAGCGCTGGCACTGTCGGGTCAGGATATTTGGTGCCAGCTGTTCTCAGAGCCTGCGGCAGGCTCTGACATTGGCAATGTTCGCACCCGGGCCGAGCGCACCGATAGTGGTTGGTTAGTGAACGGACAGAAAGTGTGGACCTCGGGCGCCCATAACGCCGCTTATGGCATTTTACTGGCGCGCACCAACTGGGATCAGCCCAAAACCAAAGGCTTATCGATGTTTGTGGTGGATATGACGAGCCCAGGTATTGATGTTCGGCCCATCCACCAGGCCAGCGGCGATAAGCACTTCAACGAGGTGTTCTTTACCGATGTACAGCTGCCAGCCGATGCCCTGTTAGGCCCGGAAAATCAGGGCTGGAAGGTGATGATGTCTACCCTGATGCAGGAGCGATTCTCCTTAGGGGAGCACTTCTCGGGTGGCTTGTATCGAGATCTTATTCTGTTGGCGCAGCAGGCCACATTCAATAACCGACCCGCCATTGACAGTGAGCGTGTGCGAGATGGCATTGTCGATAACTACCTAGCAGATTTCGGTATTGAGCTTATTGTGCGCCGGGGCATGAGCGCTATCTCAAAGGGTGAAAGCCCTGGCCCTGAAATGGCGCTCGTCAAATTGGTAGGGGCACGCGCTATGCAAACCGGTGGCACTCTTGCACGGGAGTTGGCCGGCGGCCAGGGTTTGTTATCCGCCGAGGATTTAGGCAGTCAGTGGCACCTACCGTTCCTGTTATGGATATCGGCACCGGGTGCGCGTATTGCTGGGGGCACCGATGAAATTCAGCGCAACACCATTGCCGAGCGAGTTTTGGGGTTGCCCGGTGAGATACGCACCGATCGCGATGTGCCCTTTAAGGATCTTTAGCGTTAATAATCCCAAGCCCCCAAGAAGCCGTTGGCTCTAAAACACAAGCCTTGTTAGCAGGTCTCGACCACTAGCAGGTCTCGACGAGCTGCCACAATGATAACGACAGGTGAGCCCATGACAGCCCAGTACCATATTGCTGATTTATTCGATATTACGTCCGCCGCCGTTCCAGAGCGATTAGCGTTAGTGACCGACTCGGCGAGTTTGACCTATGCAGAGTTAGCCCACCGCACCAGTCGTTTGGCTGCGGGCTTTGCCGAACTGGGCATTAAGCGTGGCGATCATGTTGGCTTGTACCTGTATAACAGCATTGAGTACGTGGAAGCGTTTTTGGCGCTAGTGAAATTGGGCGCAGTGCCCTTCAATATCAATTACCGCTACCGAGTCGAGGAATTGCGTTATCTGTTAGATAACGCTAATGCCGTAGGTTTGGTGTATGGCGCCGAGTTTTCCAGCACTGTTGCTGATCTAAAAACACAGTTACCACAGCTGAAAGTGCGCGTAGTGGTTGGTGAGCCCGATGTGAATGGTAAGCCCTATAACCCACTACTTGATAGCGCTGCCGACATAGCCTTCGAGCGTAGCGAAGAAGACTACCTACTGCTCTACACCGGTGGCACTACCGGTATGCCCAAGGGGGTAATGTGGCCTCATAAGTCCTTCTTTTTTGCGTGCCTGGGGGGCGGTGGCCATTTCCATCCGGCCGGTCCTGTCGAGTCACCCGAGGCTATTGCCGAGCGGGCAACCGGCGGCTACGCCTTGCGCCTGTTAACGGTTGCGCCCCTTATGCACGGTGCGGCTATTTGGACGGCATTATCTTGTTTGCTGGGTGGCCTCACCCTTGTGCTCGATGAATCGACCCGCTTTGACCCAGAGCATCTGTGGACACTGGTCGAACGGCATCAGGTGAATGTGATGCAAATTGTGGGCGATGCCATGGCCATTCCCCTACGTGATGCCCTTCGTGATCACCCTGGTCGTTGGCAATTGGCAGCGGTCGTCGGTTTCGGCTCGGGTGGGGCGGTGTTTTCGAGTCATGTGAAGCGAGACATTGAAGCGCTATTACCCAACGTGACTATCAACGACGGCATGGGGTCCTCAGAAACCGGCGTTGCGGGTGCAGCGCAGCCGAGCCCCGATGGCATGATGCGTATTGATGCCACCCAAGTACAGCAAGTGATCGTAGACGAGAGACTGGGCACGGTCGGCGAGCTGGGTTTAGTGGGCAGGGCAGGGCACATTCCCCTAGGTTATTACAACGACCCCGAGAAAACCGCCGAAACGTTCCGCACAGTGGCCGGACAGCGTTGGGTGGTGACCGGCGATGCCGGCAGGCTCGATGACGATGGCAAAATCACCCTGTTTGGGCGTGGCTCAACCTGCATTAACTCGGGGGGTGAAAAGATTTACCCCGAAGAGGTCGAAGAGGTTTTGCGCGAACACCCTGATGTGTTCGATGCGGTAGTCACGTACAAAGCGGATAACCGCTGGGGTCAGCGTGTTGTGGCCATTTTATCCTGTCGCGATGGTGCTAACCGCCCGATCGATGAGGCTATCAAAGCCTTCGCCGCCGAGCGGCTAGCGGGTTACAAGGTGCCTCGCGAGTATCTGTGGGTCGATGCGGTAAAGCGCTCACCGGCGGGTAAGCAGGACTACAAGTGGGCCCAGGGCTATGCCGAGGCGTTTGGTGCTTGAGGTTTTATTCGCCCGACGGGCGGACCAAATCCAGCACCGATGAAAAATCCATAGCCCCATTGCCTTGCGCTTGATGGGCCTCATAAAGCGCAAGGGCAAGCTGTCCCATTTTGTTATCGACGCCACTGCTGCTAGCCACATCCCGCGCTAGCCCCAAATCTTTCACCATTAAATCCACCATGAACCCCGGCTTGTAATCGTTGCTGGCTGGGGCTGTTGGCATGACATCTGGCCAGGGGTTATAAACCTGTAGTGACCAATTGTTACCCGAGCTCGCCTTCATGATTTCCGAGAGTACGGCTGGCTCTAGGCCATTTGCGGCGCCCATGGCGAGTGCTTCACAGGTACCAATCATGTGAATGGCTAAGAGCATGTTGTTGGCGGCTTTGGCTACTTGGCCCGCGCCCGATGGCCCCGCGTGAAAGATTTTGTCCGGGTTACCCATGCCCGCCAGAATGGGTTGTGCTAGGGCAAAGGCATCGGCCGATCCGCCGCACATGAACGCCAATGTGCCTGCGGCGGCTGCTGCAACGCCACCAGAAACCGGGGTATCCATAAAGTGAATACCCGCGTTGTTGGCGGCGATTGCCACAGTTTTTGCGGTGCCGCTATCGATGGTGCTTGCGTCGAGTGCTAGCGTCCCTGGGGGTAAGTGGACAAGAAGACCCTCATCACCCAAGTAGACCGCACTTACATGCTTGCCCGCAGGAAGCATGGTTATCACAACACCTGCGCCCTCGCAGGCTGCTAGAGCTGAGCTGGCGGCGGTTGCCCCTGCGCTGACCACATCGGCCAGGGCGCTATCGGATAAATCGAAGGCGGTAACCGTATGCCCGACTTTTAGTAAGTTCTTCGCCATGGGGCCACCCATGTTGCCAAGGCCGATAAATGCAATGGTCGCCATGCGCCACTCCTGTGTGTTGTGTTTTAGTTATTATCGAGTTGGCTCGTCGGGGAAGTCGATAAGCGGTGCCCCGGCGGGCTCTTCGAAAAAACTGTCGAGTAGGGTGTTGGGGACATCAGCGACTGTGTTGAAAGCCCATTTCGGTTGTCGGTCTTTATCGACCAGCAGGGCGCGCACACCCTCTGCAAACTCGGGGTAGCGCATAATGTTGGCTCCTAGTCGCAGCTCGCTCTCGAATACCGCTTTTAAGTCTCGTGCGCGCGACTCATTGAGTTGCCGGAAGATCCAGCTAGCGGCCAATTTCGAGCCGTGAGCTAGGCCATCCCGCGCTTTGGCAAGCCAGGGGTTATCACCCTCCCAGGCTAGGGTTCTCTCCACAATGGCGGCCAAATCGTCCCCTGCCATCAGCGTATTAACTTGGGTGAGGGTGGGCTCAACTTGTGCATCGGGCTTTGGCTGGGTGGCGGGTACACTTAAAAGTTCTGTGACTTGTTCATGGTGCTCGCTGGGTGCTTGCCAGTGCATACCTGCCAGTTCATCGATAAGCCATGGTTTCTGGTCATGGCCAAGGAAGTGATTCCCCAGGCCGCAAAATAAGGCATCGGTGGCATTAATGTTAGCTGCCGTCAGCGCCAAGAACCGACCTACCTCTCCGGGCATGTGGTTCAAGAACCAGCTGCCCCCCACATCGGGAAACAGGCCAATGGTAATTTCAGGCATACCAATGCGGGTACGCTCGCTGACCACCCGGTGGCTGCAGCCCGCCAAAATCCCGAGGCCACCCCCCATGACCACACCGTGACCCCAGCAGATGATGGGTTTTGGGTAGGTGTGCAGAATGTAGTTCATCCGGTATTCACGGGCGAAAAAGGTTTCCGCGTACTCGCAGGGGCCGCCGGGGTTTTCGATGGAGGAGTTTCGCAGGGCCTGCACATCGCCCCCCGCGCAGAACGCTTTCTCCCCCACACCGTCAATGAGTACAGCGGCAATGGTCGGATCATCGCGCCAGGCCAAAAGTTGCTTGGCCATGATCTCGACCATATCGAGGGTCAGTGCATTGAGGGTGTTGGGGGCATCTAGGGTGAGGTGGCCAACAACATACTCGCCACTGCCAATAGCCGATACCTGCACCGCCCCGCTCATTGGTTTTTCCACTCTGGGGCACGTTTCTCTAGAAAGGCGTTAACCCCCTCGCGCTGATCATCGGTGCTAAATAGGGCCACAAACTCGTCCCGTTCATTAGCCAAACCTTCGGTAATGGTGATGTTGCGGGCCGCGTGAATAAGGCGCTTGCAAGCGGCGACGGATGTGGGGCTTTGGCCACTTACTTTTTCCGCAAGGGCTTTTGCTGTTTCCAAGGCGGTGCCTTTGGCAGTAACTTCCTCCACCAGGCCGATGGCATGGGCCTTCTCGGCGTTGATGCGCTCACCGCACAAAATGATGCGCTTCGCCCAACCCTCTCCTACCAGTTGGGTTAATCGTTGGGTACCGCCGGCGCAGGGCAGTAGCCCTACTTTGGCTTCTGGCAATGCAAGCTGTGCCTGCTCTTCAACAACCCGAATGTCGCAGGCTAGGGCCACCTCTAAACCACCGCCCATGGCATAGCCATTAATGGCAGCAATGGATACCCCCCGGAAATCCGACAAGGCCTCAAAGGCGGCGCCGAATGCGTCAGCCATATTCTGGGCGGTTCTTGGGTCGCCATCGGCGAACAGGGTCAAATCGGCGCCTGCGGAGAAAAACTTCTCACCCGCGCCGGTGAGCACCAGGGCGTAAACGTTTTTATCGGCGTTGAGCGCCGCTATCACCGCTTGCAGTGCGGGAAGGCTTTCGGTGTCCCAGGTGTTGGCGGCAGGATTGTCGATGGTGACGATAGCCACGTTACCCTCGAGGGATACCTTAACTTTGTCGCTTGGGCTGATGCTCATTTAATGACCTCCATAGCGCCATCCATCATCAGTTTTCGGGCAATGATGACGCGCATGATTTCGTTGGTTCCCTCAAGAATTTGATGCACCCGCGTATCGCGCACATAGCGTTCCATGGGGTACTCGCGGATGTAGCCATAGCCTCCCAACAACTGCAGGGCGTTATTACACACGGTGAATCCCACGTCGGTGGCAAAACGCTTCGCCATGGCGCAGTAGGTGGTGGCCTGTGCATCGTGGTTGTCGAGTTTGCTGGCCGCCAAGCGAATCATTTGCCGCGCTGCCACCAATTCGGTGAGCATGTCGGCCAGCTTAAATTGGGTATTTTGGAACTGGGCAATGGCGTTGCCAAACTGTTGCCGGTCGTTCACATAGGCTAAGGCATCTTCAAGGGCTTGCTGGGCGGTACCCACCGAACAGGTGGCTATATTGATGCGCCCGCCATCGAGTCCTTCCATGGCAATCGCGAACCCTTGGCCCCCCTCACCCAAACGATTACTCACAGGTACCCGTACGTTATCGAAGGTAATCATGCGAGTGGGTTGGGCGTTCCAGCCCATTTTGTGCTCTTTTTTGCCATAACCCACGCCCTCGGCATTGGCGGGAATGGCCAGCGCTGTAATACCTTTGGGGCCCTCACCGCCGGTGCGAGTCATCACCACCAGCACGTCGGTTTCGCCAGCGCCGGATATAAAGACCTTACTGCCGTTCACCACATAGTGATCACCTTCGCGCTCGGCACGGGTGCGTAGAGCCGCGGCATCAGACCCAGCCCCCGGCTCAGTTAAGCAGTACGATGCAAGTTGCTCGCCGCTTACGAGTTTTGGGCACCAGGTATCGATAAGACTCTGCTGGCCGTACTTGCCGATCATGGCGGTGGCCATGTTGTGGATGGTCAGAAAGGCTGCGGTGGTGGTGCAGCCCCGACTGAGCTCTTCCACAATAAGGCTGGCATCGAGCCGCGACATGCCCAAGCCACCTGCTGCCTCGGGGGTGTACATACCCATAAAGCCCATATCCCCGGCGGCTTTCAAGGCGTCTTTGGGGAATATTGCCTCCGCATCCCAGTGCGCGGCGTGGGGTGCCAGCGCACCCTGAGCAAAGTCCCGGGCGCTTTCGGTAAAGGCGCGCTGCTCATCCGAGAGTTCGAAGTTCATGGGCCAGCTCCCTTCAGCGCAGGTTGATGCTCATATTAGGTTGGCCGCTTGCTTGCATCTCGTCTTCTGAATAGGTCCAACGTGCGGTAACGGTTTTGGTTTCCGTATAGAAGCGCACTGCTTGCTTACCGTAAGCGTGTAGGTCGCCCCTGAAGGATCCGCGCCACCCGGTGAACGAGAAGAAGGGCAGGGGTACCGGGATAGGTACGTTAATGCCCACTTGTCCGACCAGAATCTCGTGCTGGAATTTACGGGCTGCGCCGCCGTGCTGGGTGAATATTGATGTCCCGTTGCCCACCTCTAGTCGGTTGATAAGGGCAATAGCGTCCTCCAGTGTAGCCACGCTCATGCAGCACAGCACCGGGCCAAAGATCTCTTCCTTGTAAATGGCCATTTCGGGTGTGACATCGGTAAACAAAGTGGGGCCTACCCAATTGCCCTCGGGTAGCTCGGGTAGGGTGTAGTCGGAGCCATCGAGTAAGCAGGTGGCCCCCTCTTCAATGCCCTGGGCAATCAGCCGTGTGATGCGCTCCTTAGCGGCTTTTGAGATAACAGGGCCATAGGCGGCGCCTGGGTCGTTCCAGGCCCCTGGACGCACCTTGGCCAATTGCTCTTTGATCTCTGGAATCCATTCTTTGGCATCGCCTACAAACACTGCCACCGAGATGGCCATACAGCGCTGACCTGCGGCACCCACCGATGCCCCTACCAGCGCATTGAGGGTGGCATTCTTGTTGGCGTCGGGCATCACCACCATGTGATTTTTGGCGCCCATCATGCACTGCACCCGCTTGCCGGCTTTGGTGCCGGTTTCATAGATGATCTGACCCACCCGCGACGAACCCACAAATGATGCTGCGTAGATATCGGGGTGGTTCAAGAGCTGATCAACAGTACTGGCATCACCATGAATAAGATTGAGTACGCCCGCGGGCGCACCGGCTTCAATGAACAATTCCACGAGCTTCACTGCGGTGAGAGGCACCTGTTCTGAAGGCTTCAAGACAAAGGTATTGCCGCACGCAATGGCCATGGGGAACATCCACAGGGGAATCATGGCGGGGAAGTTGAAGGGGGTAATACCCATGCACACGCCTAGTGGCTGAATGTAGCTATAGGTGTCGATGCTACCGGCCACGTTCTCGACGGTCTCGCCCATCATCAGTGCAGGGATGTTGGCCGCTTGCTCGACCACTTCAATACCACGCCATACATCCCCTTTGGCATCTTCAAAGGTCTTGCCGGTATCGTGGGCCAGTATCTCGGCAATATCGTCGTGGTGAGTTTTCAGGAGCGCTTGGTAGCGCATCATCAGGCGAGCCCGCTCCGGTACTGGCACTTCTTTCCAGGTGGCGAACGCGGCTTTGGCAGCGGCTACGGCTTCATTTACCTGCTCGGTGGACGCAAAAGTTAACTCTGCCAGTGTGGCCTGGGTGGCCGGATTAGTAATAAGCGCCTGGGCACTGCCCTGGCCTGTAACGAATTCACCGTTGATATAGTGAAGTACCGCGTGGGTCATAACTGCCTCTTGTGATTGTGTTGTTCAACGTGTGTTGCTGAGCTTGGGCTGCTGGTGTGCTTTCGTAAGGTTCTGAGCTGGTAGCGCTAAATTAACAGCGCCGAGAGCCAATAAACAGGATCTATTCAAGGCAAAGCATGGACTATTTTATGGTTTTTGTCTGTGGCACTCTGGGTGAGTTCTATTAGAGTTTTTTCTGGTTAAAGGCATGGAGCTAAGTGAGTGAGTACGCCCAGTAACTGGCCATTACCTGCGTTAGGCCAGCGCTTATTAACCCCAACGTTCATTAGAGAAGCCTTAGCGCAGCACCCGCTCAGTCAAGATTGCTACCCGACAGCCATGGGTTTTTATCCAGAAGCGCAGGGTCATGTAATGGTGCGGGAGCGGCATGATGACAATCTGTTTATTTTCTGTTGTCGGGGCAGTGGCACGCTTCAGACCCGTTTCGGAGTCAGGCAGATTAAGGCCGGTGACGCCATGTTGCTGCCCAGCCAGCTGCCTCATCGATACTGGGCCGATGACAACAGCCCTTGGACCCTTTATTGGGCGCATTTTGCGGGATCCCTAGCAAATACCCTCATGCGACATTTGGGTAGTCCCGAGCAAATAGTGATTCACCCGCGTGTGCAGCCCACCTTGTTAGCTGAATTTGCGCAATTAATGGCCGTCGAGCGCACCGGTTACAGCATTGGCGCTTATCTCGCGGCATCGGCGCGGCTGCGCCAGCTACTGCTTGCCTGCGCTGATTGGGTTGAACGGCAAACGCGTACAAGCTCAAGAGAGTTCGATGTCGAGCGCATACAGGCGTATATGCGCGCGCAGGTGGCAAGCACGCTTACCCTGACAGACTTGGCTGATATTGCCGGCATCTCCCGTTCTCATTTTGCCCAGCGGTATCGGGAGCTAACCGGTTATCCACCCTTGCGTCACTTCACCCACATGCGAATGGAGGCAGCCTGTCGATTGCTGGATAGTACCCAGCAAAGCGTTAAACAGGTGGCGGCAGAGCTTGGGTATGAGGATCCTCTGTATTTTTCTAGGGTTTTTAGACGGGTTGTGGGTGTGGCACCAAAAGATTACCGGAAGTTGGCGGCGGCGTAGCTCTGCCAAAATGGCCCAGGCTCAACCAGATTCGTTATCGAGTGCGCAGTCCCAATTCAGGTCATCGAAGAATCCACCTTTCATTGTCTGTCGATCGAGGCGAAATTCGGTGCGCGGGTATTTCCCGGTTGCGGTAGACCAAGGGTACTGAAATTGGAACACTAAAAAGCTGGCTGAGCTGTCGAGTTCCGCTTTAACTTGCCGAGTATCGTCATCACTGCACCACTGGGCTTCTACCAAAGCTGTCGCGCTCTGGCGATTCACCAGTGCCGTTCGGTCAAAGCTGAATTGATAACGCCGATGAAAGCCTTTCTCTGGACAACGCTCTAACACGTTGCGATTACGCTCCACCTCGTAATCGTTGCTGATGTGCTCTTTTGCGCGCTGCAAATACGGTTCCAGCGGTTCCTCACACCGATAACTGACACGCGGACTGTCGTTGCTGCAGCCAGCTAGAGAAAAAACGACAAAGGCGACGCCCGCTATAGTCGGTAGCTTATGCACGTGAAGCCTCCTGCCACGGGGTTTCGGATTTTGGAAGTACTGCTAGTAGCTCTGATAACGCCGCTGCCGCCGCATCTTGATAAGGCATGAGGACAATATCGACACCATCAAGTTGTAACTGGTCGTAAGTGGTTTTGTCGGGCGCGGCGATCGCTAAGTGACAGCCGTGTCCTACGCTACGCAGTGATGCTTGCATGAGCCTCACCTGCTCGGTGTTACGCACGGTTGACACCAGCCATTTAGCGTCTTGTAGTGGTAGGGTGCCAAGAAACTCGGCATCGGAAGCATCGCCGTAGGCAATCTCAATATTTGGGTGGTTACAAAGGGTCAGTTTGCTCGGGTCGAGTTCAACAGCAAGCAGTCGATGACCATGTTGGGCCAGCTCCACAGCTAGCTGGCTACCGTAACGACCAAGCCCCACAAATATGATATCGGGGCTGATCATTGATTCTCCACCGGGCGTTCTTTCTCTGAACGGGTCGTTGCGCTCAAAAATCGTGAGGAGGCCTGATAAGCGCGCATACAAGGGGTGAGAGTAAATAATCATGTAGGTTGAGACGCTGATGGTAATAAGTCCCACAAGTGCAATGAGTCCGAGGGTTTGCTCCGACAGATGCCCCAAGGCGAGACCAAGCGCTGCGAGTACCAACGAGAACTCACTGATTTGCGCTACGGTTAAACCCGCTAAAAAGCTAGTTTGGCGGCGGTAGCCCATGAAACCCATGATGCACATGACAATGAGCGGATTGCCCAACAGTACGAATAACGACAGCAGGAGAGCACTGGGTAGTTGCGCGCCCAAATGGAATAGATCAATGGCGGCTCCCAACTCGATAAAAAAGAAGATCAGTAAGAAGTCTCGTAAGCTGGTCAAACGCGCTGCTATTTGTTCCCTATAGGGTGTGGATGCCAGGCTTACACCCGCCAGAAACGCGCCCACTTCTTTGCTGAACCCTAGCGCATCACCCGCAGCTCCACCCAATACCGCCATGGCAATGGCAAATAGCATGAGCAGTTCGGTGGAGGTTGCCAGTTTTGGCATGAGCCAGGGCAGAATGTAGCGCACTAAAAGCGCTACCGCCCCCAGCATGAGTGCACCCTTCAAGACAATATTAAGCGCCTCGACGCCCAGGTGTGTCTCGCCATCGGCGCCCCCGAATGCGGTGAGGGCAATCATGACCAAGACCACCACAATGTCTTGAACAATCAAAAATCCGACCGCGATGCGTCCATGAAGTGTCTCTACTTCCCGCTTATCAGACAGCAGTTTGACAATGATGATGGTGCTAGAGAAGGTAAGGGCAACCGCTACGTACAGCGCGGTTGTAGTGGTCATGCCCAATGCCAAGGCGAGGCCGTAACCGATAAGGGTGGTGAAGAACACTTGCCCCAAGCCAGAGGCCAATGCCACTGGTCCGACTGATTTGATGACGTGTAAGTCGAGCCGTAGGCCCACCACGAATAGCAACAAGGCAATGCCCATCCGGGCAAACAATTCAATTTCGTTGCTAGGGGTAACAACCCCCAGAGCAGAGGGGCCCAAAACAATACCAATGGCAATGAAGGCCACCAATAATGGCTGATTAAGCAGCCGGGCTATGAATCCCCCAAAGGCCGCCAGGCCCAGAATAATACCAACCTGAAAGAACAGGTTTTCAGCCATGGTTTTACCGCTCCGAGTACTGGATTACCTTGGGTGGAAATTAGCACGGAGGTAACGGGGCTGCTGCCGCGGCCGGTCGGCGGGCGACGTTTGCCTCGTAGAAAACAGGATGGTTTATGCGGCTTATTTTATGGGTGGCTGGTAGGTGCTATCGCTCATTCAATCGATCTTTGGTTGTTGTGTTGGTTTGATCTTGCATTATGGTTTACTTATAAATCATATGGTGCTTTTATGGGCTGTATGTAGACCAAAAAATCGAGGGTGCTTATGTCGAAAATATCGGTGCGTACATACTCTCGCTACAGTCTCGAGGCCATCAGCTTGCTTGGTAAATTGATTCGGGCAGCAAGGAAAGAGCGCAAGATGACTGCTCAAGAGCTCTCGGATCGCGCGGGAATTTCTCGTGGTCTGTTGCAGCGCATAGAAAAGGGTGACCCCAAATGCGAGCTCGGTGCCACTTTCGAAGTTGCAGTCATTGTGGGTATCAAGCTCTTTGACGCAGATGCGACGGCACTCACTAGGCAGATTCGCCAAACAGACGAAAAACTCGCGTTGCTTCCCAAGTCTGTACGCAGAAAAGCAAAGGTGGTTGACGATGACTTCTAGCAAGGCCCATAACGAGGCCTTCGTTTGGCTATGGCTACCCGGCGCCGCGGAACCGGTTGTTGCCGGAAAACTTGAAGCTGACGATCGGGGCCGCGTGCTTTTCAATTATGGTAAGAGTTATTTGCAACGTATTGGCGCTGAACCCCCAGCCATTGCCATTTATGAGCCGGAACTACCACCTAGAGCCGGCATCTTACCCTTGCTTGATGGCCTAACCATGCCCGGTTGCATACGAGATGCCGCACTGGACGCCTGGGGTCGGCGCGTTATCATCAATAAAATGCTCGGCCGCAGGGGAACAGATATCGATGCCCTAAGCGAATTAACCTATTTGCTTGAATCTGGCTCAGACCGTATTGGTGCATTGGATTTTCAGCGTTCCCCCACCGAATATGTGCCGCGTTCGGTGAATAACGCCTCATTAGAGGAATTACTTCAATCCGCTGAGCGAGTTGAGCGGGGTGCGCCGCTCACGCCCGAGCTGGATCAGGCGCTTTTTCATGGTACATCTATAGGTGGTGCTCGCCCGAAGGCTCTTATTGAGGACGGGGGCAAAAAATACGTCGCGAAGTTTTCATCGAACACAGATATCTACAGCGTAGTTAAGGCTGAATATATCGCCATGCGACTAGCGGCAATTGCTGGTGTAAACGCTGCGCCGGTAAAGTTGGTTCGAGCGGCGCAAAAAGACATTCTCTTAATCGAGCGATTTGATCGCGAGCAGAGCGCTACGGGTTGGACGCGTAAATCTATGGTCTCTGCACTGACACTCTTTGGCTTGGACGACATGATGGCGCGGTACGCAAGTTATGAAACCCTCGCCGACATCATTCGGCACCGTTTCGATGATCCAGAGAAGACCCTTAAAGAGCTGTTTTCTCGGTTGGTCTTTAATGTACTGTGCGGTAATACCGATGACCACGCTAGAAACCACGCAGCTTTCTGGAATGGTAGAACATTACGCCTAACCCCCGCCTACGATATTTGCCCCCAAAACCGGACTGGAAATGAGGCGACGCAGGCTATGCTGATTTCTGGGGACGATAGATTTAGCAAGCTCTCAACCTGCCTCAGTGCCGCACCCTCTTTTCTGCTGTCTCAAGAGGCCGCTTTAGCAATTTTTCAGAATCAGCGCGATGCGATTGAGACTAATTGGGATAGCGTTTGCGATGAGGCCGAGCTCACCCCGATAGATCGCAAGCTTTTATGGGGACGGCAGTTCCTCAATCCTTTTGCATATGAAGATTGAAGCTGCTAGCGTTTCTCAAGATAGTTGGCACGATGACTGGAAACGCCATTGCTTCTGGCGTTTCCACCCTGCGGGCTTCGGCGCTGTCGCGCCTCGGTGCCAAACGCTCTCGCGTTTGGTCGAACGTGAGCACGTTGCTCGGCCAGACACACTACACATAAAAAAACCCGGCACAAGGCCGGGTTTTTTTATGTGTGGCGCGCCTGGCACGATTCGAACGTGCGACCGCCTGATTCGTAGTCAGGTACTCTATCCAGCTGAGCTACAGGCGCGAAGAGCGGCGTAGTATACCGAAGGAATTGTGTTGTGCAACCGCAGAAGGGGCGCACGTTTCCCCCTGCCCAGCGTGTCTGCCACAATGGTGCTTTAACGAGTCAGCTACTGATGGGTGAACCCTATGCCTCTTATGACGCTTCAAGCTATTGAGTCTCTCTGCTACGACGCTCTTTTATCGGTAGGCGCCAGTGACGCTCAAGCCGCCGTAGTGGCAGAAGAGATCGCCGATGCCGAGGCGGAGGGTATCCGTAACGTGGGCTTGGGTTATATGCATCTGTATTTGAAGCATCTGCGTTGCGGTAAAGTGAAAGCCGGTGCCCAGCCGACCATTGTGAAAACCTCTGCTGCGGCTACGGTTATCGATGCGGATTTTGGCTTTTGTCACCACGCCTATTTACAGGGTGAGGCGCGTCTTATTGAAACCGCTAGAGCGCAGGGTGTGGGGCTTATGGCGATTCACCAATCCTCATCGGCTGGGGTGTTGGGGTGGTTTGTGCGCCGTCTTGCCCGCCAAGGCTTAGTGGCATTGATATTTGCCAATAGCTCAAAAGCGGTGGCGGCCCATGGGGGTAAGGTCCCGTTTTTCGGCACTAATCCCTTCGCTTTTGGGGCCCCACGCGCGGGCGATGACCCCCTGGTGATTGATATGGCTACTGCGTCTACCGCGCGGGTCAACATTGTGAAGGCGGCCCGTGAAGGGCAGCCATTGGCACCGGGTCATGCCATTGATGCCGAAGGTAACCCCACTACCAATGCCGAGGCGGCCTTAAAGGGTGCGCAACTGCCGGTAGGCGGCCCCAAAGGTTTCGGCTTGGGTTTAATGGTGGATGTACTGGGTGGCGTGCTTACCGGCAGTAATTGCTCTTACGAGGCATCCATGTTCGCCACGACCGAGGGCGGACCACCGAATGTGGGACAAACCATTATTGCCATGGATCCTGAGTTTTATAGCGATGGTTTCGTTACGCACCTAGAGACCATGTTTAGTGCACTTACCGACGGCAATGATGTGCGCATCCCCGGTGAGCGCCGCGCCGAGGCTCGCGCGTATCATGAGGCGCATGGTGTTGATGTACC
>CAJXNM010000026.1 GCA_913057135.1 uncultured Halieaceae bacterium | reverse complement strand
GGCACGATTTTGCTGATAGTGTCATTTTTTGCGGTAGCGTGCAGGGCAATAAACGAGCGACCACCCCGGGAAGCATAAGCACCTCGCACAAAATCTAGCTGGCCCCCAGTACCCGAGAACGGCGCTCCGTCAATCTGCTCGGCGTTAATCTGGCCTGTAAGATCAACTTCAAGGGCGGCATTCACCGACACCATATTGGGGTTCTTAGCGATAATAATGGGGTTGTTGACCCATGACGCGGGGTAACCCAACACCGACGGGTTATCGTCGAGAAAGTCATATAACTCACGATTACCCAACGCCAACGTAAACACATGTCGGTGCTGCATCCAGTATTTACGCCGACCATTGATGACCCCACGTTTTATCAAATCCACCATGGCAGGGCTGAACAGCTCTGAGTGCAAACCCAAGTCGTTGTGCCCATGAAGCTGATTCAGTACCGCATTCGGCACCCCGCCGACGCCCATCTGCAGCGTATCGCCATCGTTAATGTGCTCGAGGATACGCTCAGCGATAGCGAGATCGGTTGCGTTGGGTACGTGTACCGGTACCTCAGCGAGCGGTTGATCGTTTTCAATAATGCCGTGAACCTCAGAGATATGAACGCTGCACTCCCCAAAGGTGCGTGGCATCTGCGGGTTGACTTCGACAATGACTTTACTGGCTTTGCGCACGACGGACGCGCCATAGTCGGGGTTGGTGCCCAGGCTGAAGTAACCGTGACGATCCATGGGTGACACGGTGGCCATAAAGCAATCGGGATTGATTTGCTCCGTGAGTAGTCGCCCCACCTGGTGAAATGCCGCGGGCACAAACTCAAGGATGTGCGGGTCGGCGAAATGATGGCTCCCGTCTCGATCATGCTTACTTAAAAATAAAGGCCGAGGAATGATTTTACCCGCCAGTGACGGCACCAAAAGATGATCGCTCAGGGCTTGGGAGCCGTGCATGTAATACACCGGAAGCGCCGGACGACTGCTTTCGCTAAGTGCCTTTGCAAGACCTTCGATCAGTGCCGGAGGCTGGGCGACCCCCATTGCCAGAATCAGGTTGCCCCCCTCGGGGACAAAATTCAGGCCCTCCTCGGGTGCAATACGTTTATCTTGATACTGGGCTTGAAAGCTCTGCATGACTGCTCCAATCGATATGGGGTTTTCGGCGCCGACGTGACCTCAAAGGCAACAACACCTTTATGGCGGCCACTTTAGACTTTCTGCAGACAACCGCCAGTGGGTTTAATCGATTGGAGTTATTCAGTTAACAACTTTTATTGAGAAGCTCTTCAGCCGCTAGCTACGGCGCGAGCAGCAATTTGCGCGGCCTGATCGATCTGCTCAAGATCATCACTGGTCAACGCCAAGCTGGGATAGACCTTGCCAGGCGACTTAAAAATACCATGGGCACGTAACGCGTTATTCCAGAGAGCGGCTTGTTTGCTGTCACCTGCCTGCACATCGCGGTAATTTGTCGGTGGCTTGTCAGTGAAGACAACTTCAAAGAGGGTCTCGTCACCGACCATTTGATGCCCAATACCTTGCTGGGATAGTGCTTGATCCATACTGCGCCAAATAGCGGCACCTTTCCGACGAAGCTCAGCATACTGGCCGTCACGCTCCAGAATATCGAGGGTTTTCAGGCCCGCAACCGCAGCCACTGGATTGCCCGAGAGCGTCCCTAACTGCATAAGCCAATTGTCGGCGCCGACCAATGATTTGTCGAAATGCGCCAAAATATCAGCCCGACCTGCGACCGCTGCCAGCGGGAAACCACCCCCAATCACCTTACCCAACGTGCACAAATCAGGCACAACCCCATAATGAGTTTGTGCACCACCCAGTGCCAATCTATATCCAGTGACAATCTCATCAAAAATCAGAACGATGCCATAACGATCACACTGCGCACGTAAGTGGCCGAGAAAACCGGGCTCGGGTGGCACGATGCGCTGAATGGGCTCAACAATAATACAGGCGATCTGGTGGCCGTTGTCAGCCAATAACCGATCTAAATAAGCCGGGTCGTTAAAGGGTGCTACCAGTACACCATTCGCGGTGCTCGCAGGAATACCGGCACTGTCAGGGATCGGATGGGGAAAGTCAGATGGCTGCGAGGCCCCCGGGGCCAGGCTCATTTGGGCTTCCGCCGACATACCGTGATAGCCACCTTCGAACTTCAAAACCATATCACGGCCAGTGAACGCACGCGCCAGACGGATGGCGTACATATCTGCCTCACCCCCCGAAGTCACGTAACGGAGTTGCTCTGCACTGGGTACCGTGGCGCAAATCCGTTCTGCAAGTTCGATACCCGCTGGATTATTGGCAAAAAATGTCTGCCCAAGAGGTAACTGCTCAGCAACTGCCGCCAACACTTCAGGGTGACTGTGGCCAAGCAGCATAGGTCCCGAGCCAATCAGTAGGTCAATGTATTCATTGCCATCCTGGTCCCAGATATGACTACCCACACCACGGGCCATCACCATCGCAGGGTCAAAATTACCAAAGCCACCACCGGGCAGCACCCGGCGAGCGCGACTTACCCACGTGGACTGATCTGCTGCCTTACCCATCGACTCGACTCCTCCGAATCCTCAATGGCCTACGATCACCAGAAGATGCCGCGCAGACACAGTCACGCGCTATCGGCCCGAGGCAAGTCACCCTTTGGATCGTAGGCTGGCTCAGCGAGGACTTGAGCAGGGCGAGGCTGACCATGAATAACCACCTCAAGATGTGTGCCCGGAACTGCGAATGCCGGCTTGATATAGGCAAAGGCCAGAATTGTGCCGACAGTGTGTCCATAAACAACCGACGCTGTACTACCCACCACCTCGCCATCGAATAGCACCGCCTCACCACCGTGACCATCGATTTCGCCATCGGGTTCAATCGCGAGGTAGCTGCAGACCCAGGGCATGAGGCCCTGATTGCACTGCTCAACACTAGCTTGCGTAGCCTCAGCCCCAAGAAAGTCTTTGTCGAGCTTCACGAATCGCATGACATCAGCTTCAGGTAAGGTGACTTCATTGGTTAACTCGCCGGCACCTTTGTAGCCTTTTTCCATGCGCATGACGTTCATGGCAAAGCTGCCGTAGTCCGCTATACCCAGTGGCTCACCTGCTGACCACAGGGCTTCATACACGGGCACCATAGCCTCTCGAGGCATATGCAATTCCCAACCTAACTCTCCCGCATAGGACATGCGAAACGCCCACAGAGAATAACCTGCCACGGTGATTGGCTTGGCGCTGAGCCAGCGGAAACCAGCGTTGGATAAGTCCGCATCGGTACATTGGGCCAATACATCCCGCGCCCGTGGTCCATTAAGCGCAACAGCGCCCCACTCATCGGAGCGCAAGCTAATAACAAGGTCTTCGTCGCGACGCTGAGACGCAAGATGGTCAAGAAGACGTTGTTCGAAGAAGGCCGCACACACTAAGTAATAGCGATCGTGCTCTAACCGGAAAACCGTGGTCTCTAATTCAATACGACCGCGACGATTCAGCATGTGAGTGAGTGCTGTACCCCCGACCTTCTTTGGCAGACGGTTGGCCACCAACCGCTCAAGGAATAACGCGGCATCGGGACCGGTGACTTCAACCTTGGTGAAGGCCGAGATATCCATGATACCCACGCGCTCACGGACCGCACGGCACTCGGCGGCAACCACCTCATGCAGGCAGTTCCGGCGAAACGAGTAATGATCATGCTGCTCAATATTACCTGTGGCGAACCATCGCGGACGCTCGTGTCCGTAGACCTCTTCAAATACGGCACCCTTTCCCTTGAGCACGTCATAAAGGGGCGATGGCTTAACCGGTCGACCTGCCAACCTATTGAAATGGGGGAATGGAATTTCGTGGCGTAAACAGTAGTCTTCTTTGGCTTTAATAACCTGCCATGGCTTATCAGCGTAGCTGCCAAAACGACGAGGATCATAGTCCCGCATAGAGATATCGGCGGCGCCATAAACCATCCATCGCGCCAACTCTCGGGTCAGCCCTGGCCCCCAGCCGATGCCAATCTGAGTGCCACAACAACACCAATAGTTTTGAACCCCCGGCGCGGGCCCAATGAGCGGATTGCCATCGGGCGGATGACTAATAGCGCCGTGAAAATCCTGAGCAATGCCTAGATTGGCAAAAATAGGCATACGCTCCATGGCGTTTTCCAACCAGGGCATGATGCGATCATAGTCGGGACTAAACAGCTCGTTTTCAGCATCCCAGGGGCAGTGGTCCTCCCACACCGTATTGGGGTTGGCCTTCTCATAGATCCCGATGAGCCCCTTTTTTTGCTCCATGCGAATGTAACCCGACACCATTCGGTCATCTCGAATCACGGGGAGCTCACGGTCTAAATGTTGAAACTCGGGTACCTCATCTGTGACGAGATAGTGGTGGGTCATGCTAGTCATGGGTAGTTGCAGACCCGACCATTCGCCCATTTGACGGGCGTATGTACCACCCGCATTCACTACATGTTCGCAGCGAATGGTGCCCTGCTCCGTCGCTACCAACCATTCGCCGTTTTCGGCTTGGGTAATGTTGGTAGCACGGCAACGCCGGAAAATGCGCACTCCCAGCTGACGCGCACCAATCGCCATAGCCATAGTCACGTTTGTCGGATCAACATGACCGTCATCGGGGGTGTGCAGCGCACCCATGACACCATCAAGATTATAAAACGGGTGCAGTGCGGCCACCCGCTCTGGGCCCACCAACTCGATGTTAAAACCCAAGCTTCGACCCACGCTTAAGGTGTGGCGCAACCAATCCATCTCGTCGGGGGTGTAAGCTAGTCTGAACGAACCACAACCGTGCCAGGTAACCGCTTGACCCGTCTCCGCCTCTAATGCCCCAGCATATAATCCAATGTTGTAGTCAACACACTTCCCAAGGCTGTAGCTCGACGTAGAGTGGGTAATTTGGCCAGCGGCGTGCCAAGTACTGCCGCTGGTGAGCTCCGCTTTTTCAAGAAGGATGGTGTCTTCGCCCCAACCTTCATGAGCTAAGTGATAGGCGAGGCCAACACCCATAATTCCACCACCCACAATGACGACCCGTGCTTGGGATGGCAGCTGCTTCTGAGACATACGGTTGACCCCGTCAAAAACGTCGAATTTCGGTGGACAGGCTAGGGCAACATTTGTACGATCGTCAACCATGAATGGTACAAATGTTTCAAAGCAGATTTTGCAGCAGCTGTCGGATCAGTGGGACGAACTGACCCCTGAAACCCAGAAGGCAGCCCGTTATGTGCTGGAAAATCCGCAAGATGTGGGTGTATCCACGGTGCGAGAGATCGCCCAGTCCGCCAACGTTAAACCCAACACATTTGTGCGCATGGCTCGGCAGATTGGGTTCGAAGGCTACGAAGATTTCAGAACACCCTTTCGGGACGCCATCCGAGCAGGTACCGCCAGCTTTCCCGATCGGGCGCGATGGCTACAAGACATTAGAAAATCTGGCGAAATTGGCGAACTGTATGCAGAAATGGTGGGCGGTGCGGTTCGCAACATTGAAGAGACCTTCGCAAACATCAGGGCAGATGACCTGCAAGTCGCCGCAAAAGCCATATGGGAATCGAGGCAGGTGTTTGTACTGGGTGTGGGGGTTCACAATGCCAATGCGCGCAATTTCACACATCTTGCCGCAACGGGAATGACCCAGTTTCACGCTATTCCCCGGCCCGGATCAACCGCTGTGGACGACTTGGCGTGGGCCGACCAGCGGGATGTGCTGATTGCAATGACCATGAAACCCTACCGCACCGAGGTCGTTGAAGCGGTTCGGATCGCTTTGCAACAAGGCATGACGGTCATTGCAATTTCCGATAGCCCTGCCAGCCCTATTAGTCTGCGCGCCCATCATCACTTCAATGTCTGTGTCGATACTCCCCAATTTTTTCCATCCTCGGTGTCGACCATTGCGCTTCTCGAAACCCTGCTCAGCTTTGTTATCTCGATTGCGAGTGGGGAAATCGTAGAGCGCGTGGATGCCTTCCATCGCCGGCGTCACGAGCTGGGTATGTATGAGGACGATCCGTCATGAATGAGCAGCCCATCCATGCGCTAGACCCTCGTTACTACACAGACCCTGAACTTTTCAAAGCAGAGCGTGACGGCTTGTTGTCAACTACCTGGCAATTCGCGGGCCACTGCAGCCAACTCAATAACCCCGGTGACTACTTTACCTTCGAGCTCGCCGGAGAGAGTCTCTTTTGCATAATGGGGCGCGATCATGTCATTCGCACCTTTTACAATGTCTGCCAACATCGCGCTCATCAATTGGTCAGCGGTGAAGGCTCAACTCGGGTTGTCGTGTGCCCCTATCATGCATGGACCTATGAGCTAACCGGCCAGCTTCGCGCAGCACCCAATGGCCACGCAGTGCCTGGTTTTGATAAGTCCGCCATTTGCCTTAATGAAGTCCGCACCGAGACGTTCGTTGGATTCATTTTTGTGAATCTCGATCCCGATGCGCAGCCAATGGATACATGGTTTCCTAATGCTCGAGCAGAATTAGAGGCGTGGCTACCTAACTGGCAAACCCTCAAACCCCTTGAGTGGGTAGAAATCGAAGAGCATTGCAATTGGAAAGTATCGGTTGAGAACTATTCCGAGTGTTACCACTGCACGCTAAATCACCCGACCTTCGCCACAGGCGTTATCAAGCCAGAAACCTACGACATCCAACCCCAAGGCTATTGCCTTCGCCACACCACCGAGTGTCAAAGTCTCGACAACATGACCTATGACATCGACCACAGCAAACCCCATGCGGATGAGTACTCCAGTTGGTTTTTATGGCCCATGTTTAGCTTTCAGGTTTATCCAGGCAACGTACTTAACACCTATCACTGGCGTGCTGTCGACACCGAACGCGTGGTTGTTTGGCGGGGCTGGTACACCGAAGGTGGCTGGGACAGCGAGGTGATCCGGCGCCTGGCTGTGCAGGACCGAGCCACCACAGTGGAAGAAGACATCAAACTCGTGGAGTCGGTCCAACGCGGCATGAAATCCCGCGGTTATAAGCCGGGGCCTCTTATTGTCGACCCTAAGTCGGGGGTTAACTCGGAGCACTCCATACGTACCTTGCACCAGTGGATACGCGAGGCCCACAATGCTTGAGCACCGCGATGTGTACCATAACTACATTGCTGGCCGTTGGTGCGCGGGAGGCGCCGGCGCCATCGACGTTATCGATCCGGCGACAGGGGATATCCTGGGGCAACACACGCTTGCCGACCACCGCGATGTCGATGCGGCCGTACAAGCAGCGCGACAACAACATCAAAACGGGGAACTACGCTCAATGCGGCCACTCGAGCGTGGCCGTTTAGTTCAAGCTATGGGCCGCTATTTACTGGACCACAGCGATGAACTGGCTAAGCTGCTGACTCGCGAGCAAGGCAAGCCACTATGGGAAGCTAAACTCGAGATTGACGGTGCAGCACAGTATTTTGAGTATTACGGCAACCAAGCGAGCACTGTAGAGGGCCGCTCTGTACCCTTGGGCGCTGGCTATTTAGATTTCACTGAACTTGAACCCTATGGGGTCTCAGCTCACATCATCCCTTGGAATTACCCCATTGAGATGACCGCCCGATCCCTATCGGCGGCACTGGCTACCGGAAATAGCTGCGTGGTTAAAAGCCCGGAACTCACGCCACTCAGTAGTCGTATTTTTGGGCTTGCAGCAGATGCCATTGGTATGCCCAAGGGTGCTATCAATGTCATCTGCGGTGTTGGTCATGAAGCGGGAGCCTCCCTGTCCGCGCACCCCGATGTTAACCAACTGGTGTTCACGGGCTCTGTGGCGACCGGCATTGCCATTGCCACGGCGGCCGCCCAAAACGTCGTTCCCTGCGTACTCGAGCTCGGGGGCAAATCTGCCGCTATCGTCCATAGTGATGCTGATCTTGACGCCTTTGAAACGGATCTTCGCTGGGGAATCTACTTCAACGCCGGCCAGGTCTGCAGCGCAATGAGTCGCGTCATCGTGCACCATAGCCGTTACGACGAGCTAATAGAACGAGCCGTCGGAGTGGCAGGTAGCTTATCGGTGGGGGCCGGCATCGAACGCAAGGAGTTCGGTCCAAATATGGGTGCCATGGTCAGCGAAGCCCAATGCCAGCGCGCATTGGATATGGTGAAGAGAGCATTAAATCAAGGCGCACAATGCGTGCACGGAGGCCAGCGACTAGGCGGACCCGGCGCATTTTTGGCACCAACAGTATTGGGCGGCATTAGCCCTAATATGGCGATTGCCAGTGAAGAGGTATTTGGCCCCGTGCTGTCAGTCCTCAGTTTCGACAGTGACGAAGAGGCCATTACCCTCGCCAACAGCACGCCCTACGGATTGGTAGCTGGTGTGTTTACTCGTGATCTCGACAGAGCAACCCGAGCAGCTCGACAACTTCGTGCCGGCCAGGTCTTTATCAACGAATGGTATGCAGGGGGTGTTGAAACGCCTTTTGGGGGCTACGGCCGATCCGGTTATGGTCGCGAAAAGGGGCGAGAGGCACTGTGGAATTACGTGCAAACCAAGAATATCGCCATCAAAACCTCATCCATCTAGACCTCGTAAAGCGCCCACATCGCCAGGAGAGTGCCATGACAGTATTTGACGAAGACCTATTCCTGAAGGGATTAACCCAACGCAAAACCACCTTGGGTGCTGAATACGTGGAAAAAAATCTCGCGGCAGCCGATGACTTTACGCGACCCTTTCAAGAAGCCATGACAGCTTGGTGCTGGGGTTTTGGTTGGGGTGATGAAGCCATTGATATGAAAACTCGCAGCATGATGAACCTGGCCATGATCGGCGCATTGGGCAAGATGCATGAATGGGAAATCCACTGTCGCGGTGCCATCAATAACGGTGTCAGCACTGAAGAGATCCGGGCCATTATCCACGTAGTGGGTATCTACTGCGGTGTACCGCAAGCCCTTGAATGTTTCCGTGCGGCGCGCAAAGTGCTGGAAGCAGAAGGCAAACTCTGAGGGCTTAGCACCCTTCTCCGAGACAGCAACGATGGAAATAACCCGCCTTTCCCTGTGGCATATACCGCTTACTAGTCACCTGAAATACCAGATGTCTGAAGGTAAGGCGTGCGATACAGTGACCACCGTGGTGTTGCGCATTGATACTGACTCCGATGTTCACGGTTGGGGAGAGTACTGCGCCATTCCTCACTACTTACCGGCATACGCTAACGGTGTCGCACCCGTAGTTAAAGAGTTGGCACCTCAGCTGATTGGCCAGAGCCCGCTTGGGGTACAAGTCATCATGTACCGGCTCAATAAGTATCTTATTGGTCATGGTTATGCAAAATCGGCGATCGATATGGCTCTGTGGGACATTAATGCAAAAGCGGCAGGGCAACCTTTGTACAATTTGCTGGGCGGTTTGTTTAGTGCCAACTTGCCCACTTATCACTCCATAACCTGCACGGATCCTGAGCTAATGCGTACGATCGCGCTTGATGCTCATGCCAGTGGTATCCGACAGTTTCAATGTAAATTGGGAGCAGACAACGACTGGCAGAGCGACGTCGAGCGTCTTCGTGTTGTGCGCGCAGCCGTGGGCGATGGTCCTTTGGTTTATGGCGATTGGAACTGCGGCGCCAGTAAGCTCGACGCTATTCGGGTGGGACGTGCGGTTAATGATCTCGACATTATGCTCGAGCAACCCTGCGCCACGCTTGAGCAATGTGCCAGCGTAAAGCACGCCACTGGACTGGCCATGAAGATTGACGAAAACGCCCAGTCAGTGGCGGACCTCCAGCGTGCCAGCGAACTCGATTGTATTGACGCCGTCGCTTTAAAGATCTCTAAATTTGGTGGCCTATCCGCGGCGCTGCAGGCAAGAGATCGCTGCGTTCAGCTGGGTATCAAGATGTGTGTCGAAGACACCTGGGGGTCCGACATTGTCACTGCGGCAGCATTGCATCTCGCCGCCGCTACACCGACAGAGTTGGTGATGAACGTATGTGACTTATCGAGCTATGTGCATCCAAGGCTCGACCCACAGGCGCCTGTACGAACTAACGGCAGCATCACAGCACCCTCAGGACCGGGCTTAGGCGTAACACCTGACATGACGTTACTGGGCGAGCCCGACCTGGTCCTCAGCTAGCGCATCAAAGGTTACATTAGAGGTAGCGATCGCGCTAAATTTACGCCCGCACTGCCTCATAAATAGCTGGAGCGAATGCTCGCGATGTACCCGCCACAATCACGCAAGTTGATAGTTGCAGCGCTCTTAATCCTGGCCTCCACTGCGACACCCGTTAGGGGTAGCAGCCAATTCGAGTACACCGACGATCGGCGCTGGCGTTGGAGCAGCGGCGAGGGGACATTGGTTACAGCTTGGCTTCGTACCCAGTTTCGCGCCTTTGATGAGCAACGCCCATCCCACTACGACCAATTTGATGACCCCGATCAAGGCGATGCCGAGCTGCGTCGCGGCCGTTTCAAACTCAACATACAGACCCAAGATGGACTGAAAATCGCCCACGAGTACGACTGGAACAACGACCTGCTTTACGATCTTCAATTGGCGGTCCCCGCTGGCGCCAACGGTGAATGGTTGTTGGGTCAGTGGAAGCCCGAATTCAGCTACGAGCGTAAAGTATCCTCGGGCAAGCAAACGATGGCAGAGCGCTCCATTGTGAACTACTGGATGCAAATCGACCGACAGACAGGTTTGGCGTGGCATGGCAAGTCCAGCCAAACACAGTGGCCTGTTGAGCTCTGGGCCGCTGTGCTCAGTGGTACTGGGCCTCGTGCTGATTACGACGGCAGCAAACCCATGGGATTGGTGCGGCTACAGTGGAATAACGCCGGAGGCGGCGTTGGCTTTAGCTCCAGTGATATAACGCCGCAAACAACGGCACGGAGCCAAATTGGCATCTCCTTACTCACCAATACCAGTGCTTACACCCGATACTCAAGCTCGGGTGGCAGCCAACTACCGGGGTTTACGGAGGGGAGTCGAGATCGCTACCAGCTGCGGCAAGTGACCCAAGACTGGCGTTGGTCAAAGAATGGGTTGGCGTTACAGCAAGAGCTCCATTGGAAGCGTATCGAGGATAAGACCACGGGGTCCAATAACGATATTTATGGTGCCTACATTCAGCTGGGTTACATTCCGCCATCGCTACGCTTTGGGCGAGCAGGGCAAATAGAACTCGCAACACGCCTCGCCTGGGTAGATATCGACTACAGCGATACTCATCAGGGTGAAGCCGCTTTAGCCTTAAATTGGTTCCTCACGGGGCATCGCAACAAATTCACCCTTGAAGTAAATCGGCAATACGCCAATCGAACCGACGCCGTGACACGAAGCGATACCCAAGTGGTTTTGCAATGGGACGTGTGTTTTTAGGGTGCAGCCAACTTGAATTCCCCACGGGCCGCTGACGAAGCAGCTAGCCGCCCGTGTCGGGACCCTCATTTAAGCAGCCAGGTTGGCCTCAATGGCATCGAGGAAACCGGCCATGTCGACAATGCGCTCGCTCGCAGGATCGGTCGTCTTACCTTTCAGATCGCCTGTAATAATGCCTTGGTCGACCGTATCGATAAGCGCCACTTTCAATTTCTTCGCATAATCCCGCAGCGCCTCATTACTCTCTCGGTTTGCCAACTCTTCGAGTGCATTGGCAACCGCAAAAATCAGTGCCGATGAGTTGAAGTTGGCTTCCTTACCATCGGTTTCAAGATAGCGCAGATACAAATCGTGGGCGGTACCGTGGGGTGCCTCAAATAGCATCGTGCCGTCTTTACTCATAATAACCGAGCTGGCGGTGGCTAGGCTGCCGCCCAACGCCGCAGAGATATCAGAGAAGATGTCGCCATCGAGGTTCTGAGCGGGGTAAAGACCCCAGCGCGGTGGATCGCAGATCATCTTACTCAGCTGCCGCGAGGGTCGCATAATCATGAACGACGGAGGCGGCGTATCGAGGGCCGCCAGCTCCTGGCGAATCTCTAGAATAATGGAGCTGTACACCTCATCGTACTGAACGAACTCGCGCTTGAGCCCAAAGTACACTTCTTTCTTGTTCGCCGCCGCGTCTTTAAACACCTGCGTCACCCAGTCTTTAATGGATTCGCGGTCGTTCGACATGAATAGAATGGGGTCGTTAGCACTCACAAATCGGGCGTGTTTTTCCTCGCCATCAACCAGTACCTTGATGATGCCGTCTTCCGGCGCGGGGGTGTTGTAACTGCCGTACTGATCACCGCCACCGGCACTCATGCGCGAAATCGACACATGCGCTTTGCGCTCGGGCAGTCCGTAGCGCTTCAATTGCTGCACTAGTTTATAGAGCTTCATGCCAGTGACATTGTCAGGCACACCCCACAGTGCGCGCTCGGGTGGATTCGCGACGATACGCGCAGCTTGAGCGTCGATCAGCTCGTAGTGATAGCGCAACCCGGCGGCTTCAACCTGTGCCTGATAGTGGCTGTGGTAAATCTCCTCAATGGCCGCTCGCATAACACCGTCGTAGCCGGGCACCACCGTATCTTTCAAGCCCAGGTAAATGTCACGCTGCTCATCGATGGCCCGCTGGAAGAAGCGATGCGCCCAGGCCTGAACGTCCTCGATGCTGTTAGTGGCCAACATCCAAGGGTCGCCTTTCACCAAGGTGCGCCGGTGTAACTCAACCGGATCGCCGCTGCTACCCACAAACATCACCTTGGCCACACCGGTGGCGTTAGAGAGCTCGCTGTAACTGAAATCAAGGCCACCGGTTTCCATGGTATCGACTTCAATATCGCGATTAATCCAGTCAGGCCGGACACTGGTGAGGTTGCGGAATTCAATATCTTCCCGGGTGATGTTGCCCGCAATACCTTTACGGATAGCACCATTGGGGGATTTAGTGGCCAGCTTATCGAGCTCGGCCTCGACGACGTGAGGGTGTTTCGACAATAGCTCATCGAGCTGCGCCCGATTAACCGTCATGCCTGCATTCTTGACACCGACACCATGGGTTTTAAGCGCATCAATGGCCTCGGTTACCACCTTGCCATTGCTAAGAAAACGGGTTTCCGCCGATAAGTCCACCTCGATCAGGTCGATGTCGAGTCGCGATGTCACAAATTGCTCGAGAATGCGCTCGAACGCGATTTGTGCCATTTCGTCTCCGTGCAGGATAACGAGTGGTTTGTCGACCTTGATCTTGTTGCTCACAGCTTCCCCCTGTGTGTATTTTAAGTGCTGCCAAAGGTACCGCGACACTCTGTATTTAAGAAGGTCATGGTCCCAGTTTCAGGTCAAATTCACTTATGGTCGCTATTGTCAGCGCCACTTAGCCCGCTAGCATGGGTCAGAACTCTGAGTTAGGGTGCCAACATGACGACATTGACGACACAACTCGGTGGCTGCCACTGTCAGGCGGTTCGCTTCGAGGCAGACCTACCCAGCGCGCTGGAAGTGGAAGATTGTAATTGCTCCATTTGTGCCATGAGCGGCAACCTTCATGTCATCGTGCCCAGCTCGCGCTTCAGACTGCTATCGGGTGAAGAGCAGCTCGGACGTTACCGCTTTAACACGGGTAATGCACAGCATCTGTTCTGTAAACATTGTGGTATTAAGAGTTTTTATATACCGAGATCTAACCCGGACGGTGTGGCCGTTACCTGGCGCTGTCTTGATAACTGGATGTCGTTGGAGGCAACCGTAACACCGTTCGACGGTCAAAACTGGGAAGCAAACGCTGGGAAATTAGCACACAAATCAAAAATTTAAACACCCCAAATTAACAGCCTGATTTTACAAAAACCAATAAGGAAATCGACTATGGCCGTTGCTCACACCCACATCATTGCTCTGCTTGCACTTGTCATCACAGTAGGCCTGTCCGCGTGTTCAGATTCTGACTCGGCACCCAATACGCAACCACCGACAGCAGCTCCTGAGCCCGAGCCGGAGCCGGAACCAGAAGCCCAACCATTTGAAGAGCTGTATACGCAGGGGGTTGACCGCTACTTGGGTGCGTACACCCCCATGCTGTCGGAAACCACCGAGGATATCGTGCAGCACACCTTTGGTGTTGGTGATGGACCGCTATGTCTGACCGGCGGTGAATACACCATGGCTACCCGCGAGGGCGATGGCGATGCCGTGATGATCTTCCTCGAAGGCGGCGGTGCCTGCACCAGCCAGCTGTGTCAGGCAACGCCTGTAGCAACACCCGGTATGCCTACCTTTGGCATCATGGATCCCACCAATGAGGCTAACCCGGCTGCGGACTTCGATGTAGCTTACTTGCCCTACTGCGACGGCTCGGTGTTCTCAGGTGATACCGAGTACGATGACAACGATGATGGCACCGTTGATCGCTATCACCGTGGTTTGAAGAACCTGTCGGCAGCACTCGATGTCGTTGCCAGCACCTTTACCGCACCCAGTAAGATACTGCTTACGGGTAATAGTGCCGGCGGCTACGGTACCGACTATGCACTGCCCTTAGTTCGTAAGCTGTTCCCGGATACACCTATCGAGTTAGTCAACGATTCGGGCGTGGGTATTGCCTTCCCGGGCTACATCGATTTCGTCAGCAACGAATGGAACGCGACGGCGTTCCTTCCCGAGAGCTGTGAAGACTGTGTGACTGCCGAAGGTCATCTAACCGGCTATCACATTTATCAGTTGGATCAGGATCCCAATCTACGCATGGGCTTCATGAGTACCAAGCGGGACTCTGTCATTGCCGACACGTTCCTTGGTATTGGTGGCGAGGCCTTCGAAGCCGCACTGCTGACAGAAATGGCAGCGCTGGAGCAGGCCCACCCTGAGCGCTTCCGCAGCCTAATTGCGGATGGCGATAGCCACACCTTCTTGCAGGCACAGTTCACCCGCGAAGTCGGTGGCACAACCGTCAATCAATGGCTGGCCGATATGCTCAGTGAGGGCGATAACTGGGTTTCGGTGAGCGACTAATCGCTAACGCTGCTGCTTGCGCGCTCTGAGCCTTGGGTTCAGGGCGCTCTTATAGGCATTCGTATAGGCATTCGCCTGCTGTTGCGCCAGCAGTCGCCCGGCCTAAGCACTTCCAGCCAACAGCGTGGCATTGCCACCCGATGCTGTTGTGTCCTCGCAAATATGGCGCTCATGGCAGACATGGGCCACATCGGGCTCGCCACAAATAAGCGGTACGATAGCGCCCTCGCGCTGGGCAAGCGCACGGGCATAGGCCCTACCTCGATCCTCATCACCCCACCAAAGAACAGCGGATATTCCATTAGCGCCGGTGAGCGCCTCGGGTTCAGGGGGGGTGTCGAGTACTACGGCTGAGCCGCCAAGCTGCCGCACACGATTGGCCTGTTGCTGCGCCAAGTCTGCGCCCGGGCCACAGCAAAATACCGGCGCCCTAGACACCAAGCGCAGGGTATTGGTTTCACCGGTTGGGCCCGCCATTTCAAACTCGGTAGCGATAACGCGGCTTGCCCTAGCCTTTGTAAAACGGGGCAAATAATGGGGGCCGCCAGCTTTAGGGCCAGTGCCCGAGAGACCCTCGCCGCCAAAGGGCTGACACCCCACGATGGCGCCTACCTGATTGCGATTGATGTATACATTGCCAACGTGAACCTTCTCGGCTAACCATGCCGCACGGCGAGTAATACGGGTTTGCACACCGAAGGTAAGACCATAACCCGATGCGTTAATGTCAGTCACGACCTGCTGCAACTGATCGGCTTTGAAGCGACACAGATGCAGCACCGGACCAAACACTTCTTCCGCCAACTCGTTAATCGAACCCAGCGCCAGTACCGAAGGGGGCACAAAATAACCGCACTCGGGCACCGGCACCTGGTGCAGTAGCCGACCTTGTTGCTCGGCGACTGCAATGTGCTCAAGAATTTTTGCTTGAGCCGCGTCATCAATAACAGGCCCACAATCAGTCGCCAAAGACCAAGGATCACCCACCGTCCACTCATCCATGGCACCCTTAAGCATGGCAATAAAGTCATCGGCGATATCGTCTTGCACATACAAACAACGCAGCGCCGAGCAACGCTGGCCGGCGGATTGGAACGCACTTTCCATCACGGCAACGACCGCCTGTTCTGGTAGCGCGGTGCTGTCGACAATCATGGCGTTGAGACCACCGGTCTCGGCAATAAACACCGCGCCGGGTTTTAGATTGTCTGCCATGGTGTGTTGAATACGACGTGCCGTCGCGGTGGACCCGGTAAAGGCAACCCCAGCCACCGAAGCGGCAGCCGACAGTGCCGCACCCACGTCGGCACCCGTGCCCGGCACGTACTGTAGAGCCGTTCTCGGTACACCCGCATCAAAGCAACACTCAATGGCCAACTGGCCGATTAATGCGGTTTGCTCTGCGGGTTTGGCAATCACCGCATTGCCAGCGGCCAATGCCGCCGCAATCTGTCCCGTGAAAATAGCCAGCGGGAAGTTCCATGGACTAATGCATACAATCGTACCCAGCGCCTCTTGTTCACTGCTTAGATCCGCCGCTTGCGCCGCGTAATAGCGCAAAAAATCCACCGCCTCGCGTAGCTCGGCCACCGCATCGGGTATTGTTTTTCCGGCCTCTAAGGTCAGCAGGGCGAAGATTTCACCTGCTCGCGCCTCGTAACGATCCGCCACCTTATTGAGCACATCAGAACGCTCCGATGCAGTCAACTTCCAGGGCCTGGCAGCCGCCACCGCCTGTTGGGCTATTTGGGCATTGGCCTCTCTCACCAAGCCCACTCGCTCATCCCTACGCGCGGGGTTATAAACAGCTCGCTCACCGCATCCCAGAAGGTCGTCGACCGGTGTCGCAGCCAACAGGGGCTGTGCTAGCCATTGGTGACTGCGAAACGATGCTCGATTCTGCTCCAGCCATGCCAACAGTGCTCGATCGGTCAGATCGAAACCTCGAGCGTTACGTCGATACTGACCATAAAGCTGGCTGCCCGAGGACAAATGATGCCCAAAATCGAGTTGCTCATAGGGATCAGCAACGACGGTCTCTGGCGGGATAGTCGGGTCAACCATTTGATTGACGAAGCTGGAATTAGCACCGTTCTCAAGCAGCCGACGCACAAGATAGGCCAGCAGATCCTCGTGCTGCCCCACTGGCGCATAAACTCGGCAGCGCAGCGCCTCTTCACCGGCAAACTCGTCATGCAAAAGGGCATACAAACTCTCACCCATACCGTGCAGGCGCTGGAACTCAAAGTCGCGACTGCCATCGGCCATGTGCAGGATACTCGCCACCGTGTGGGCGTTGTGGGTAGCAAACTGGGGATATAGTCGATCCCGGTAATTAAGTAGCGTACGACAATTGGCTAAATAGCTAATGTCGGTAGCGGCTTTGCGGGTGAAGACGGGGAAGTGTTGTAACCCCTCCACTTGCGCTAACTTAACTTCGGCATCCCAGTACGCGCCCTTGACGAGTCGCACCGCTAATCGACGATCGAATTGAGTGGCGAGGGCATACAGCTCGTCGATGACATGGTCAGCGCGCAGGCCATAGGCTTGTACCACCACACCAAACCCATCCCAGCCCGCCAAACGCGGGTCACTCAGTACAGCAGCGATGATATCGAGGGAGAGCGACAAACGATCCTGCTCTTCGGCGTCAATCGATAAACCCATATTGGCAGCGCGAGCACGCAGGGCCAGATCGAGCACCGTGGGCACCAACTCGCGCATACAGCGCTCCCGTTGAGCCTCCTCATAACGCGGATGCAGGGCCGATAATTTGATGGAAATACCGGGGTTGTCATGGAAGGGCACCGAAGCTTGGCAGCGCCCTGCAATTGCCTCAATGGCTAGTTCGTAGGCTTTACGATAGGCATGAGCCGCCTCTGCGGTCCTTGCCGCTTCTCCCAACATGTCATAGGAAAAGGTATAACCGCGCTGCTCGTAGTGTTTGGCCCGAGTCATAGCCCCAGTGATGGTCTCGCCCAAAACGAATTGGCGCCCCATCTGCGCCATGGCTGCTGCGACCGCGGTGCGAATCGCAGGCTGGCCCAAACGTTTAACCAACTTGCGCAGGCCTGCGGCACTGCGGGCAGGGGCGCCATCGTCGAGTAAACGTCCCGTGATCAACAAACCAATCGATGCGGTATTCACCAAGGTCGATGGGGATCGTCCTAGGTGGCGCTGCCAATCACCATGGGCAATTTTGTCCTCGATCAGTGCGTCGATGGTGGCCGCATCCGGTACCCGCAGCAGGGCCTCGGCCAGGGACATAAGTGCAATGCCCTCTTCGGTAGAGAGCCCATACTCCGCTAGGAATATCTCCATGAGGCCGGCATCGTGTCGCGCACGAATCTGTTCCACCCAGCGGACCGCCCGGCGTCCAATGGCTGCTCGAGCGTCAGCATCGAGCATGGCGCGCTCACGAAGAGCGCTTACCCGCTCGGCTTCGGCAACCGATTTAGCGCCGTCAATGTGGTCATGCCAAGGTCGCTGCCATGCTGACATTGCTGCCCCCTGTGGTTGGCCTGTTATTGTTCTGACTGGCTCTGGCTTTTCCCCGCGGCCACCTCAACCTCACTCGGCTCAAGATGTCATGGGAATGGCGGTGCCTAAAACGCCGCCCGGGCTTACCGCTAAAATTTAGCGTCGTGGTAAATATTCTGAACGTCGTCGACGTTATTCAGTAAGTCCATCAACTTTTCGAACTGCTCCAGCTCCTCGCCCGCCAGAGGCGTCTCACCTTTGGGGACAAACTGAATTTCATCCATCTCGAAGTCAATACCTGGGTACGCCTGGGTCAACGCATTGCGGGTCTTCGCATACTCGCTGTGAGGTGTCATGACGTTCACCACACCCTCCTCGGACTCGACATCCAGCACATCGACATCGGCCATTAGCAGAGTCTCAAGCACCTCATCTTCATCGCCTTTAAATGCAAAAACAGCGGCATGCTCAAACATATGAGACACGGTACCCGGTGTACCCAGCTTACCCTTGCCTTTGGTGAACGCAGGGCGGATTTCGCCAATCGTGCGGTTTTGATTGTCGGTAAGACACTCGACCATGACCATGGCACCGCCCGGACCAAAACCTTCATAACGGGCCACCTGAAAATCCTCACCGGCCCCTGAATCAGCTTTGTCGATGGCTTTGTCAATTACGTGGGAGGGCACTTGCTCGCGTTTTGCACGATCAATCAGCGACCTCAGGGTAAGATTGGCATCGGGATCAATACCGCCAGATTTGGCTGCGACATAAATCTCGCGGCTGTAGCGCGAATACAGCTTGGTTTTCATATCGGCCGTTTTGGCCATAGACGCTTTGCGATTCTGGTAAGCGCGACCCATTGTCGACTCCTGTGACATTGTTAGTTGGCAGGATTTTACCCGCAAACCGGCTACAGTTTGGAAACTTGCTACAACAGTGGACGTCACGTTGATAACGCCGCCTATCCTACAAGACCCTGTTGCTGATCTGCCAAGCCCCGAGTGGATCATCGGATCGGATCCCACAAGTGTGTGCCGGGTAACGCTGTACCACGAGGTGCTCTCGGATGAAGAAAGTTCAGCGTACTTTCTGGCGTTAAAGAGCGGCATTCATTGGCAACAACGCAGTATTCGCCTGTTTGGTAAGCAGGTCATGCAGCCTAGACTCATCGCATGGCATGGGGATCCAGAGGCTATTTACCGGTATTCCGGGGATACCTGGTACCCCGAACCTTGGGTACCGACACTCCAGGCCTTGCGCCAACGCTGCGAAGATATAAGCAAGACCACTTTCAACAGCGTGCTGTTGAACCTCTATCGCGATGGCAACGACGCTATGGGCTGGCATGCTGACGATGAGCCTGAGTTAGGACATGAGCCGGTTATCGCCTCGCTCAATCTCGGCTGCTCACGACGCTTTGATTTACGTCACCGGCACAGCGGGGAAACCCATAAAGTCTGGCTACCCGCGGGCTCGCTGCTTGTCATGGCCGGTGCCACCCAACAGCATTGGCGTCATCAGCTGCCCAGAAGTAAAAAAATTACGCAGCCGCGACTCAATCTAACATTCCGACGCATCATTACTTGTTAAGCTCCAGGTCACCGGCTCGCCCAACAACAAAACCGAGGACAGCCATGACCCTGCTTATTCGCATTGGCCAACGCATACTGCTGACACTGCTGGGCTTACTGCTCTTTGCAGTGGCATTGGGCTGGGCAACAGGCTTTTTTGCCACAGCTGCAGCCGTCGGTACGGGAATGGGTGCAAAGCTTTTATGCAGCGCTGAACACGTGATGGGGCAGGATCGTGATCGGGCTCGGCAGGATCTTGAGCAATACTCGGCGCTGCTGAAATACCTAACCGTTACTTACAACGACGATGGGAAATCCGTCTCCGCCAACTTGCTTGGCAGCCAAGAGAAAACCGCCAGTTTTGTTCCCGGTTTGGGTTGTGCCATTGACGATGCCAGTTACGAAACGCGGCAGCGATTGACGGTACCCATTGCCATCACTTCACCAGGAGATGTCTGGCCTGCCGGACCGCAGGTATCTGCAGCCACCCTGCCCTTGCAAACCTTGGTGGACGAACTGGTTCAAGAGGACAACAGCGAGGGCTTAAATACCCGGGCATTACTGGTTGTGCACCGCGGACAAGTAGTGGCCGAGACATACGCACAGGGTGCCAGTGCCACGACGCCGCTACTCGGTTGGTCTATGGCAAAGAGTATGACCGCCGTGATGCTAGGCAACCTCGAGTATCGGGGCCTCCTGACAGATGTCGAGTCGCCGCTATTTAACGCATGGTCGCAGGATGAGCGTGCCGAGATCGACCTGGTCGATCTTCTCACCATGACCGACGGCATCGACTTCAGCGAAGCCTACCTACCGGGTGACGATGCCACCGCTATGCTATTTAACAGCCCATCGGTCGGCGCTTATGCCATTGCACAGCCCCTGGGTGAGCCTCCCGGCAAACACTTCAATTACAGCTCGGGTACCGCCAATATCCTTGCCTATCTGTACACCGAGATCTTAGGGGGACCACAGGCGGCGCTGGCAGATTTTTCTGACCATATTGCAAGGCCCTTGGGTCTACAGCAGGCGGTTTTTGAAGTGGATGCCAGCGGTCGGTTCATTGGCAGCTCTTATTTGTATGCCTCGGCACGGGACTGGGCTCGACTGGGCCAGTTGATGTTGGCCAAGGGTGAAATCAATGGCTATCGACTGCTGAGCGAAAACTGGGTCGAGCGAGCAACCACCCCGAACGGTAGCAACAATTATCGGGCCTACGGCTATCAATGGTGGCTTAATCGTGGCAACGCAACCCTTCGCTTCCCCGAGTTGCCAGCAGACGCGTTTTTCGCGTCTGGTAACCGTAGACAGTTTTTAATGGTATTCCCGAGCCACGATACCGTCATCGTGAGACTAGGTTGGACCGATGGGGACTACCCGGTAGCCGACCGGTTCCACCGTCTGCTGGCAGCGATTACTGACTAATTCGGGTACACAGTCTCTGACCACTGGCGTGCCCCCACGGGAGTCAGATGCTAGGCTGGTGCCACATAACTACTAATGAGTACCCATGAGTCATAGTACTGCGCAGACCCAGCAATCCGTTCGCTACGCCCATGTCACCGTTATTAGCACCGTGCTGGTGGCCCTGTTTGTGGGCTATTTCTTTGTCGATACCGAGGGATTTGCGCGCCAGGTTGATACCAGCTTCGCGTGGTCGGCCAAGTACTTTGGTGGCTACTGGCAGCTACTGCTGCTAGCCAACTTTGCGGTTGCCCTAGCTTTGTCCGCAAGGCCATCGGCAAAAGCGCGTTTGGGGGCAAGAGAGAGCGCTGAGTTCCCTCTATTTCAATGGGTCACGATGATTCTCTGCACGTTGTTGGCAGGTGGCGGTGTGTTTTGGGCAGCCGCGGAACCCATCGCCCACTTTGTCAGCCCACCCCCTATCCATGGTGACATAGCCCCCCTGTCTCAGAGTGCCATTCCGCTTGCATTGTCCCAGTCGTTCTTACACTGGGGATTTCTCGCCTGGTCCATACTGGGTAGCGTGGGCGCCGTCGTACTTATGCGCTTGCACTATGATCAAGGCTTGCCACTGGCGCCTCGGACGTTGTTGTACCCAGTGCTTGGTCGGCGCGCGATACACGGGTGGGTTGGTGATACCGCCGATATTGTGTCAGCCCTGAGTGTGTTCGCGGGCACGGTTGGACCCATCGGTTTTCTGGGTGTGCAAATTAGTTACGGACTACACGTGCTGTTCGGTGTGCCCGACACCCTGTTCACTCAATTGGTCACTATTGCAGGGCTCATGGCGGTGTACTTAACCTCAGCGGTTAGCGGTATGCATCGAGGTATTCAGATCCTAAGCCGCCTCAATATTGTGCTCGGGGCTTTGCTCTTGCTATTTCTGGTCATTGCAGGGCCAAGCACGTTCATTATGAGCAATCTTTTTTCGGCCTTAGGTGTTCACATAAGGGATTTTTTACCCATGGCACTTTATCGGGGTGAGGCGGGATTATTCGGCGACCCCGGCTGGCTCAGTTACTGGACAGTGTTCTTTTGGGGCTGGTTCATCGGCTACACGCCCATGATGGCCATCTTCATTGCTCGCGTCAGCCGCGGGCGCAGCGCACGCAGCATCATTTTGATGATGTCTATCGTGGCACCCCTACTCACGATGGTCTGGTTCGCGATAGTCGGCGGCACAGGACTAGGCATCGAGGTCAATCAGCCAGGGGCCATCTCAGAGCCCTTTACCGGCTTCAACTTACCCGCGGCCTTGTTAGCTATGACCCAAGGGCTACCTATGGGAACTTTGGTATCGGTTTTATTCTTACTGCTTGCCACACTCTTTGTGGCTACAACCGGCGACTCGATGACCTATAGCTTGGCGGTTGTATCCTCGGGTGCCGAGCATCCGCCCTTATGGCTGAGGGTCTTCTGGGGCCTAGCGATGGGCATCACCGCCATGGTGCTCATTACCGGCACCGGCGGCGGTATTGGCAAACTGCAAAGCTTTATTGTCGTCACCGCTGTGCCGGTATCGATCTTGTTGCTGCCCACACTATGGGGCGTCTTCGGTGTGCTCGACCGGGGCACAGAGCATTAAACAGCAACCGGTGGTGCTGGCTGCGGGTGGTCTGGGTCTCGCGGTGTGCTATTGGCGTGTAGGTAACCCAAGATAGCGTCCCGTAGCTGATGACCATCGACACCCCGGGTACCGAACAGACGATTAAACTCCAGAATATAAGGCTGCCCGCCCACCATAGCCACATCGAAGCCCGCGTGGTCGATGCCTAAACCGCGGGCTGCGCGAGCGACCAGCTCAAGGGCGGCTTCCGGCGCGGGACCACGCATAATTTGCCCACCTCTTGCCACGTTGTTGCGGAAACTCAAGCCAGCCCCAAGCCGCCAATAGGCGTCGATAACCCCATCGCCCACCCAAACAACCCGCAGATCACGATCGATGGGCAGGTACTCCTGAGCATAAATAATGTCAGTTTGAACCAGATAACGGCGCCAGTCGCTCTCGTTGGTGATCATAAACACCCCCTCGCCCATACTGCTCTTGGGGGTTTTAGCCACAAAGGGCATTAACATCTGATGGAAAATCTCATCGGCGCCATTAGGCGTATTGGCAGCGATTAAGGTGGTGGGCAGATGATTCGGTACCACCGCTTCCAAGGCGCGAGTCATTTCCACCTTGGTATGGCCGGTAATGTAGGTGGCAAGGCTGGGGAAGATACGAGCATTGAGTCCAAACACCAGTGGCGGTAGCTGCCAATAGGCGGGAAACAGCACCCAATCAGCGGCGCGCACACGCTCCCTGTCGCGGAGCCAGTGCTCGGGTTTAATACAAAATGTGTTCGGAAAACCGAGCACACGCAGAGCATCAAAAGACACCAAACGCATACACAGCCGCTTCGTAGTTGGGTAGATGAGCATCCGGCAGTTCTGTCTTGGGAGCAAGCAAAATAAAATGCGCTTTTTTCACCCAAATGTCCCAATTAAATCTCTGGGCCAAACGTCTTTAACTTGGCAAGCATTGGGGGATAGACCACTATGCCTATGCCAGCAACTGAGGTTGCGCTGGTAGCAATCACCGAGCGGTAACCCGCAATGTGAACAACGGGTGGCCGTAACGACAAATAACAGGAGGTAACATGTTTAGCCATGTCATGGTTGGCAGTAACGATATCGACGCATCAAGAACTTTTTACGATGCCATTCTGGGTGCGCTCGGCTATGGCCCCGGCATTACCGACGACAAAGGTCGTCTGTTTTACATGACCGAAACGGGCATTTTTGCCGTCAGCCTGCCCATTGATGGCAACCCCGCCTGCCACGGTAATGGCAGCACCATTGGCTTTGCTGCTGCAACACCTGAAGCTGCAGATGCTTGGCATGCGGCCGGTTTAGCCGCAGGTGGCACCAGCTGTGAAGATCCTCCAGGCGTTCGTGAGGGCGGCTTGGGTCGGTTGTATCTCGCGTATCTGCGCGACCCCTCAGGCAATAAAGTCTGCGCTCTCTGCCGTATGTAGGTACTCACTTCACAGCCGTAGCTTCGAGCTGCGGCTGTGTTGTTTTACCCAGCTTAAGGGGCCGCCCGCTGCAACAGGGTCGTCACGTCAAGGCCTTCGGGTAAGGTACCAAAGGTCAGACCCGCAGCCACACCGGCACCCAGGCGCGACTGGATGAAAGCCTCGGCGACGGCGCTGCTGCCCCCGCGAACCAGCAAACTGGCCTGTAACGTTAAGGCAAGTTGTACCGCCACGACCCGCGCCTGAGCCTCTTGATTCTGTTGGGCATACAACATGGTTTTAAGCGCTGATACGGCCTTATCCAGCAGTGGATGGGCATTTTGAGTAATCTCAAGCTCGGATAGCCAAGCGTCAATGACCCCAGGGGACTTGCCGATAGCACGCCATACATCAAGGGCCTGAATGTTGCCCGAGCCCTCCCAAATGGCGTTGATAGGCGCATCCCGGTAGAGCCGCGCCATAATGAACTCCTCGGTAACACCGTTGCCTCCAAGACACTCCATAGCTTCGTACACCAAACCAGGGGTGCGCTTACAGATCCAATATTTTCCGACGGGTAGACCCAAGCGCAGCAGTAGATCCTCGTGCGGACTCCCCTGGGGCGACAAACTGCGATCGAGGGCTTCGGCCATGCGCATGGTTAACGCAATGGATCCTTCAACTTCCAGGGCCAAGTCCGCCAGTACCTGACGCATAAGGGGTTGTTCAAGCAGCGGGTGGCCAAAGGCTTGGCGTCCCACAGCGTGATTGATGGCCTGGGAGAGGGCTTGTCGCTGGGCGGCCGCTGAGCCGATCATGCAGTCAAACCGCGTCATAGCAACCATCTGAATAATGGCCGGTATGCCTCTTCCGGGTTCGCCCACCAACCAGCCCATGGCGCGTCGCATCTCGATCTCCGACGACGCGTTAGCCACATTGCCCATTTTGTTCTTTAAACGCTGCACGTACAGCGGGTTTTTAGAGCCATCGTCGCGCCAACGTGGCACCAAAAAGCAGGTGACCCCCGCCTCGGTTTGGGCAAGAACCAAAAAGCCGTCGCACATGGGCGCGGAGGTAAACCATTTGTGGCCGGTTAACTCCCAAACATCGTTTGTGACACGTTGGGCTCGGGTGGTATTAGCTCTTACGTCAGAGCCCCCCTGTTTCTCGGTCATCCCCATACCAACCGTTAGACAGTCTTTGTCGGTATGGGGGATGTTGCGGGGGTCGTACTGACGCTTAAGTATTTTTGGGCACCACTGACTCGCCACATGGGGAGCCAACTTCAGGGTGGGTATGGCGGCGAACGTCATAGTGACCGGGCAACCGTGACCCGACTCAACCTGGGCTTGTAAAAAATATTTAGCCGCCCGGGCCACGTGGGCACCTTCTCTAGGGTCAAGCCAGGGGTCGGCATGCAAACCCTCGGTCATCGCCAGATTCATGAGCCGGTGGTAACTCTCGTGATAGGTCACCAAATCCACCCGGAAACCCTGCCGGTCATGGCTTGCAAACTGAGGTTTGAAGGCATTGGCATCAAAACCCCACTGGTACACATCAGCGCTGCCACAACGCTCACCGTGAGCCACTAAATCGGCTTGCGCCCACAGGGCACCGTGGCGCTCTACCGCCTCGCGAAGCGCGGTATCACCGGTGTAACTGTTGTAGCCCTCCAGCGGACGGCTCTGATTCAGTACCTGGTGGGTTTCAGTGCTGTCATCAAAATGAACGGGGGGTGGCGTGCTGTTCATTGGCATCCTGCGCTGTTATCGGTATTTGTTACCATGGTACCGCGTCCTTTCTGGCTGTCCTACATCATGCGCACCAAGCAAACCGAAACCCTGTCGGCACAAGCTAGCCGTGTCTTGTTACCCAAGCTCTGGCAAAGGCTGAGTCCCGTGCTGGCCGAGCACAAAATGCGGGTGGCACTGGCACTGCTATTCCTGCTGGCGGCGAAGGGCGGCCTACTCCTTATTCCATTCCTGTTAAAAGCCCTCGTTGATGGTCTCGACGGCGATGCGCCTGCGGTGGGCGGCACTATGTTGCTCATGATGGTATTGGCCTACGGCGGCGCTCGCTTCGCTAACACCTTATTTGCAGAATTAAGAGACACACTGTTTGGCCGAGTGACGGAAGCGGCAATGCACCGTATTGGCCTGCAGGTATTCGAGCATGTGCATCGGCTGGACTTGGATTATCACTTAAACCGGCGCACCGGAGGTCTCGCCCGGGACATTGAGCGGGGCACCTCGGGGATCAGCTTCCTGCTGCGCTTCTTCATTTTCAATATTGCGCCAACCCTATTCGAAATTGGCATGGTGGCGGGCATTTTGTGGTTCAACTATGGCTTTAGCTATACCGGGGTCGTGCTAGCGTCGGTGGTGGTTTATGCCTGGTTTTCATTTCGTGCCACCCGTTGGCGCACGCATTTTGTGCGGGCTGTTAATGAAGCAGACTCGAACAGCAATACCCGGGCCGTCGACAGCCTGCTGAACTACGAAACGGTGAAGTACTTCAACAACGAGCAGTACGAAGCCAGCCGCTACGATCAGTCCCTGCAACAATGGCAAGATGCGCGTCAAAAGAATCGGCTATCCCTGTTTGCGTTAAATGGTGGCCAGGCACTCATCATTGCCCTATCCCAAACCTTCATGGTGGGTATGGCCGCCTTCAGCGTGCAGCGCGGACAACTAACCCTGGGAGACTTCGTTTTAATTAACCAGTTCATGCTGCAGTTATTTATGCCACTGGGGTTTCTGGGTTTTGTCTATCGGGAGATCAAAGCCTCCCTGGCAAATATTGAAACGATGTTCAAATTGCTCGATCGACAACCAAAGGTCGCCGATGCACCCGATGCCAGCACACTCAGAGTGGGTCCCGGACGCATACAATTCCAGCAGGTACATTTCGCCTACCAGACCGAACGCACGGTACTCAGGGGTTTAGACTTGACCATTGAGGGTGGTCAAACCGTGGCGATTGTGGGCGCCAGCGGCGCGGGCAAATCGACCTTGATTAAACTCTTGTTTCGTTTTTACGACCCGGACAGCGGCACCATTAGTATCGATGGCACACCCATTCACAGGGTGAGCCAAGACAGCCTGCGGCAACACATAGCCATCGTTCCCCAAGACTGTGTGCTGTTCAACGATTCGCTGCGGGAGAATATTCGCTACGGCAAGCCCAGTGCCGATGATGATGCGGTTGCTGCAGCGGTTCGAGCAGCGCATCTCGAGGACTTTGTGGCGCGGCTTCCCGACGGGCTCGATACCCTGGTCGGTGAGCGGGGTTTAAAATTATCCGGTGGTGAGCGCCAACGGGTGGCTATTGCCCGCGCAGTGCTCAAAGATGCACCGATCCTGGTGTTCGATGAAGCCACCTCGAGCCTAGACAGCCAATCGGAACAAGCCGTGCTGTCAGCCTTTCGAGAGCTGGCGGGTCACCACACTGCCGTGGTCATTGCCCATCGACTGTCGACCATTGTCGATGCAGATTCCATCGTAGTGCTGCAAAATGGCGTCGTGGTGGAGCAGGGCCAACACACCGACCTTCTCGCCAGAGACGGCACCTACGCCTCGCTTTGGCAGGCGCAACAGCGCTCGCAAACATGAGCCGCCACTGGCAAGCAAACTAACCACGTGGGGGTTACACTCTCCACCTCTACCCAACCCGCCAATGACCCGTGATCATCCTCGAAAACATTCAACTCCGCCGCGGCGCTAAAAACCTTCTCGAGCAGGCATCCGCAACCTTGCAGCCGGGCCAAAAAATCGCCCTGATCGGCGCCAATGGCTGCGGTAAATCGAGTTTCTTTGCCATGCTTTTGGGCCAGCTAACACCTGATGCCGGCACTATCCGGGGGTTAGAAGCACTGCGACTGGCCCACATGGCGCAGGAGGTTGAAGCTACCCAAGCGCCCGCTCGCGATTATGTCGCCGCCGGTGACCGAGCTAGCTTTGAGCTACTTGAAGCCATCGCCAAGGCAGAGCAAAGCGGTGACTACGATCGCGCTGCCACACTGCATCAAGCTCTAGAGCATTGCGATGGTTACAGTTTGTTGCGCCGAGCGGAGCAATTGCTGCTAGGTCTAGGATTCTCCCAAGCCCAGTGCCAGCGACCCGTCAGCGACTTCTCTGGTGGTTGGCGTATACGACTCAATTTGGGTCGGGCGCTGATGACGCCCTCGGATCTCATGCTTCTCGACGAGCCCACTAACCACTTAGATCTGGATGCCACACTCTGGTTACAACGCTGGCTAGCCAGCTACCCCGGTACGCTGGTAATGATTTCCCACGATCGGGATTTTATCGATGCCACCTGTGAGCGAGTCATGCGCATCGAGCATCAGCGGCTGGGTCTCTATAAAGGCGGCTACTCAGATTTCGAGCGCCAACGGGCGGAACACATGGCCCAACAACAGGCTAGTTTCGACAAACAGCAGCGACGCATCGCTGAAATCGAGGACTTTGTACGCCGGTTTCGCTACAAGGCCACTAAAGCTAAGCAGGCCCAAAGCCGGTTAAAGGAGCTTGAGCGCATGCAGCAGCTTGCGCCGGCACATATCGATTCACCGTTTCAATTTAACTTTCCTGAACCGGGTAAAAGCAGCGATCCGTTACTCATTTTATCCGAGGCCAGTGTCGGCTATGACGACACAACCATTCTCAGCCGCATCAACATGAGCCTGCGCCCGGGGGATCGTATCGGTCTGCTAGGGAAGAACGGTGCCGGTAAAACAACGTTACTGAAAAGCCTAACAGGCGCGTTACCACTCAAGTCCGGTGAGCGTCATGAAGGGGCCCATTTGCGGATTGGCTACTTCGATCAACAACAGCTCGATGTGCTCGACCTCGAGGCTAGTGCGCTGTTACACATACAACGCTTGAGCCCCACGGCCCGTGAGCAGGACATCCTCGACTTCCTTGGGGGTTTTAATTTTCGGGGCGATATGGCCAAAGACTCCATTGCGCCGTTCTCGGGGGGTGAAAAGGCTCGCCTGGCGTTGGCGATGGTGGTGTGGCAAGACCCTAACCTGCTTGTACTTGATGAGCCCACTAACCACCTTGACCTTGAAATGCGCCACGCGCTTGAGGTGGCACTTCAGGGTTACTCAGGCGCCCTTCTATTGGTTAGCCACGATCGCCACTTGCTGCGCAATTCCGTAGAAACCCTGCTATTGGTTGATGACGGTGCCGTAGAAGAATACGACAATGATCTCGCCGCCTATGAGCAGTGGATCCTTAGGGGCAACAGCGACGCCAATGTCGCATCGGATAAAGCAAAGACCGAGGAGAGTGGCCAATCCCGTAAAGCCCAACGCCAGGAAGCCGCCGAACGACGGATCAAACTCAAGCCCCTGCGACAGGCATTACAAAAAGCGGAGCGAGAGTTGGATCAAGCGCATGCAAAACTCGCCGATTTACAAAATGCCCTGAGCGACCCCGATCTCTACCAAGGGGAACGCAAAGAGGAACTCGCCGAACTAGTGCGCGAGGAGGGTGTAGCCAAAAGCGCATTAGCGACCCTTGAAGAGCGATGGCTGGAACTGCAGGAAGAGCTTGAACATAACGAGGCGCTATTGGCGTCATAGCCAGACCTGAATCGCATCGCTAGGCCTGTTGCGGCATCATAGCGCTACTAAGCTTCATAATATCCGCGCTGGTAGTACCACCTATCTAGAGCAAGTAGCTTGCACAACGAGTTAAAGGTCAAATCCATGACGAAGAGCTTCTACCCCCCGGTCCGCACCCTAATGGGCCCAGGTCCGTCCGACGTATCTCCCCGAGTATTGGGTGCATTAGCGCGACCCACCATCGGTCACCTGGATCCGCTGTTTGTGGATTTAATGGATGATGTGAAACGTCTACTGCAGTACGTTTTTCAAACCGACAATGCGCTGACCATTCCGATCTCTGCGCCTGGCTCGGCGGGTATGGAGGCGGCCTTCGTTAACCTCGTATCCCCGGGTGATACGGTCATTGTGTGCCAAAACGGCGTCTTCGGCGGACGAATGAAGGAAAATGTTGAGCGCTGTGGTGCAACGGCCGTAATGGTGCAGGACCGCTGGGGTGACCCCGTGGATCCCAACAAAGTGAGCGAAGCGTTCAAAGCCCATCCCGAGGCCAACCTACTGGCCTTCGTCCACGCTGAAACCTCTACTGGTGTACGCAGCGATGCGCAAACCCTTAGCCAAATTGCCAAACAGCATGGCGCCCTTGTTATTGCCGATACGGTTACCGCTTTAACAGGTATTGACCTACAAGTGGATAATTGGGGGATTGATGTGGCCTACTCAGGCACACAAAAGTGCCTATCCTGTGTTCCCGGTATTGCACCCATTACCTTTAGCCCAGCTGCCGTGGCGCGTATCGAGAGCCGCGCGACGAAGGTGCAAAGTTGGTTCTTGGATATGCAGCTGGTCATGGGATACTGGGGCGGCAACAGTAAGCGCGCTTACCACCATACCGCACCGGTGAATGCCATGTATGCGCTGCATGAAGCGCTGCTCATGGTGGAAGAGGAAGGGCTGGAACAGGCTTTCGCTCGGCATCAACGACATCACAACAGCTTGGTTGCAGGCCTTGAGGCCATGGGACTGGCGATGGCTGTCGCACCGGAATATCGACTGCCACAGTTAAACTCAGTACTAATCCCCGAAGGGGTAGATGACGCACAGGTGCGAAAGCAGCTACTCGAGGCATTCAATCTGGAAATTGGCGCAGGTCTTGGTGAATTAGCAGGTAAGCAGTGGCGTATTGGCTTGATGGGCTACGCCTGCAATGACGTCAACGTGACCCGCTGTTTAACCGCATTAGGTGCTGTTTTGGGGCGCTAACGCCCCAATGCTCTATCGCTTGGTCAACCAAAAGCCCAGCTCGTGAATGCCCGCTGGGTGCTCAGATACCACTGACTGACCATCCCAATCCCAGCGCTCGGCACTGAACAGAGCCCGCATAGGCTCGAGTCCACAGTGGAATGGCGGCCCCCCTTCACGATCGGTTTGCATAAACAGTACCGCCAAGACGCCGCCAGGCTTTAACCACTTGTGTAGCTGTGCCTCGTAATCGCTCCAGTGATCAGGGTTTAGTGCACACAGGCAAGTTTGCTCATATACCAAGTCCACAGGCTCGCTCGGGGACCAAGCTAATACATTCGCCTGTACCACCTCAGCCCCAAAGCCAGAGTGGTTCAAAGTAGCCTGTTGAAATGCCACCGCAGTGTCGGCCAGATCAATACCAGTAACCTGCCAACCCATACGCGCAAATTCCAACACCTCGGGGGCTCGGCCACATCCGGGTACAACTGCGTGGCCTGGGTTCAATTGGAAACGGGCGCGCCACTCATTAAAGGCAGGATTTAAATGATCCCGCTCCCACGCGGTGGTTTTCTCTTTGTAACGGGCTTCCCAATCGATAATGGGTTCCACTGGTACGACCTCCTGAGACTAGACTAATTCGACACTATCTGGAGTATGCCAGCGCCACTGTGCACAATCTTGGGCTTTCGGCAAAATAATAGAATCGTTGACACAGAGCACGCACAATTAGGGCACTATAGGCCGCCGACCCGTTAGCCCTCATAATTATGTGACTTGGATCCCCATGCACCCAGATCAGGATCGAACAAAGCCCCACCCACACGTCTTCGGCCAAGATCAGCGGCGCGAAGGAGAACGTCTCACTCTGTGGGTCATCCTGCTGACGGTAACGACCATGGCGGTCGAGATAGTCGCAGGGCTTTGGACGGGCTCAATGGCCTTGCTCGCCGATGGCCTGCATATGGGCTCACATACCATCGCCCTCGGCATCAATGCATTGGCTTACAACTACGCCAGGCGCCAGGCGAATAATCCGCAGTTCAGTTTCGGTACCGGCAAGGTCAATGCGCTGGGTGGCTTTGTCGGCGCCCTGCTGCTGGCATTGTTTAGTCTTATCATGGCGATTGAGAGCGTTGAACGACTGATGAACCCCACCGCCATTGCCTTTGACTATGCGATTGCTGTTGCGGTTGTGGGTCTGCTGGTTAACGGCGCATCGGTGGCCATTCTTGGCCATGGCCATACTCATAGTCACAGCCATAGCCACAGCCACAGCCATGACCACGACCACGACCACGACCACGACCACGACCACGACCACGACCACGACCACGACGAGGATGATGACCACAATTTGCGTTCGGCGTATTTGCATGTGTTAGCCGATGCACTCACCTCAGTGCTCGCTATCTTTGCACTGCTTGCGGGCAAATACATGGGGCTGAACTGGATGGACCCCATTATGGGTATTGTGGGCGCAATTTTGGTGGCCCGCTGGTCAGTCACTCTTCTCAAAGACACAAGCGCAACGCTGCTCGACCGTCAGGCTCCCGTAGCACGGCGTCAACAGGTGACCCAAGCGATTGAAACTGTCGGGGATGCCCGCGTGGTTGACCTGCATTTGTGGTCGGTGGGACCCGGCATATGGGCACTTGAGCTGGTTGTGGTGGCGTCACAGGGCATAACCGCAACGGACATTCGTGCTCGCCTGCGCCATCAAGATGCCATCGTGCACAGCACGATTGAACTACAGCATCTATCCTAGATAGTGGGCACATAGCGACCTATGGCAAGCCTTAACCCATTCTCTACCCTGCTTGGCGTCACGCGACCCAAGTTTCTAATTCTGGCTCCCATCTGCGTTGGCCTTGCCCTCGCAGCGAGCTGGTATAGCAATAACGAGATCGACTGGATCACCACTGCACTGATTTTAGTGGGCGCAACCCTAGGGCACGTAGCGGTAAACGTACTGAATGAAGTCGCCGATTTTCACTCGGGACTGGACTTTATGACCCAGCGTACACCGTTTAGTGGCGGTAGCGGTACGCTAATCAATCATCCAGCACTGGCACCTCGCGCTCGGCAGTTGGCGATTATCGCGGTCGGACTGGTGATGGTTTGTGGCGCTGCCCTGTTACAACGGGTTGGCTTGGGACTGCTGTGGTTTGGTGTGCCGGGTCTGTTTTTAATACTGCTCTACGGTGGCCCAATAAGCACCAACCGGTGGGCAGTTCTTATTGCACCAGGCTTGGGTTTTGGTCCTATGATGGTAGGAGGCGCCTACTATAGCCTATCGGGTGGTATCGATAACGTCGCCGTTATTTGTTCAGCTGTAGTGTTCGCATTAGTGAACAATTTACTGTTGCTCAATCAATTCCCCGATCGCCAGGCCGACGTACAAGTCGGTCGCGACAACTGGGCCATCGCTTCAACCGCTATAGCGGCAAAGCTCTACACCGTCTTTGCCATTGGCGTTTACGCCACTATTGCTATCGGTTGGCTCACAGACATGCTCCCCAGTACGGCACTGCTGGGCCTGCTAACAATTCCCATATCCCTAAAGGTATGCCATCAAACGCTGACCCACTCGGGTAAACTGCCCCTTTCAGCGCTCTCAGGCAATGTGCTCGTGACTCTCTTGACGCCCGTGCTGTTGGCTTTGGGTCTGACACTAGCGCGATTGTTCTGAGCCATTCCGACAACTCTCGTGAAATATCACTGGGTCGACATTCCCCCCCGACAACACCACAGCAATGTGTTGGTAATTTGGCGCGACTTTGCCCGCCAGCACCGCCGCCAGTGCCACGGCACCACCGGGCTCAAGCACCAGCCGTAAACGCTCAAAGGCAAAGGCCATGGCGCTCTGAACCTCGGTATCGGTCACAACCAAACCGCCGGCCAGCCTAGATTGATTGATCGCAAACGTGAGCTCACCGGGTGTTGGTGCCAATAAGGCATCGCAAAGTGAGTTAACGGCGGCGTCATTGGAAACTCGCCGTCCTTGACCAAAGGATTTAGCGTGATCATCGAACCCCTCGGGTTCGACGCTAAACAGAGCAGTCTTAGGACTGAGACCGCCAGCCGCTAGAGCCGCACCCGCTAACAAGCCACCACCGCTTGTACACACCAAGAGCGCATCGAGGGGTGTTGGGCAGTCTTGAAACAACTCCAGCGCCATGGTGCCCTGCCCGGCAATGATGTGTGGGTCGTCATAGGACGGCACAATGATGGCGCCATCACGGCGGGCCAGTTCTCTGGAAATTAACTCGCGATCTTCAGTGTATCGATCGTATGACACGATCTCAGCGCCTAGGGCACGGGTATTTGTGCGCTTGATGTCGGGGGCATCCGCGGGCATAACAATGCGAGCGCGAATGCCAAGCATTGCCGCAGCCAGCGCCACACCCTGGGCGTGGTTACCCGATGACCAAGCAATCACACCACGTTCGCGCTCGTCGGGGCTTAGCTGGCATAGCCGATTGTAGGCGCCACGAAATTTGAAACTTCCGGTGTGTTGCAGGGACTCGGCTTTTAGCCAAATACTGCGGCCTGTGCTCTGGTCAAGATAATAGTTGCTAAGTAGCGGGGTGCGCACAGCAACCCCGCGTAGGCGATCAGCCGCTGCGGTGATATCACTAAAATTAGGCAGCGACGGGGACGACAATCAAAAGCCTTCCATCATCTTATCGATAGTGAAGGTATCGGGTCGCTGACGCGGTGGATACGCCTTCATGGTTTCCAAAAACTTTGCGAGTTCAACGCGGGCAAGGGCGAGACGCGCCAAGGCGACACGATTCCACCAGTCATCGTAGGTGTTAGCATGATTGTCGGCCCGCTCAAAGGGATCCCGGCGCAAGTGGAAAACTTTGGGAATACGCAACACATCGAAGGGTTCACGCCATACCTCAAAGCCTCGCTCACGTTGCTCGGCAAAGACCACTTTCCAATCACCCACGCGGATGCTGGTGAGTAAGCCGTCATCACTCCAGTAGAAAAAGCTATTCCGTGGACCACGCTCGGCCTTCCCAGTCAGGTAAGGCAGAAAGTTGTAGCCATCGAGATGATTCCGATACTCCCGGCCATTGACCGTCGTACCCGCCTTCAACTGGTCTGCAACATCGGGCTGACCAGCTGCCGCCATAAACGTTGGCACCCAATCCTCGTGGGACATCATGTCATTGAGGATGACGCCCTCGGGGATGTGCCCGGGCCAGCGCACCATAGCAGGCACCCGAAAGCCCCCTTCCCAGTTAGTGTTTTTCTCACTGCGAAACGGGGTAATACCCGCATCGGGCCACATGTTGTAATGGGGACCGTTATCGGTTGAATAAAAAACGATAGTGTTATCGCTGACTCCGAGCTCATCGAGCTGATCGAGCAACTTTCCTACCAACTGATCATGACCCACCATGGCATCGTTATAGAAACCCTGACCAGACAGCCCCACCTCATCGGGTGCTGTGTGCGTGTAATAATGCATGCGGGTAGAGTTAAACCACACGAAGAACGGCACATCTCGCGCCACCGCATTGGCCATAAAATCTTGAGCCGCGGCTAAGAACTCACGGTCGACCGTTTCCATACGCTTCTTGTTGAGCGGACCGGTATCTTCGACACGACCATCAGCATAGGAGCGAATAACTCCTCTGGGCCCAAAGCGCTCCCGGAAGGCAGGATCTTTCGGGTAATCGGGGTGCTCGGGTTCCTCTTCGGCGTTCAAGTGATACAGGTTGCCAAAAAACTCATCGAAGCCGTGCTCGGTGGGTAGAAATTCATCCCTGTCCCCAAGATGATTCTTGCCATACTGGGCGGTGACGTAGCCTTGATCCTTGAGCAGGCTGGCCAAGGTCACGTCCTCAGGCCGGATACCCATATCAGCGCCGGGAATGCCCACCTTGGTGAGGCCAGTTCGTATCGGGGACTGACCCGTGATGAATGCTGAACGGCCGGCGGTGCAACTTTGTTGACCGTAGTAGTCGGTGAACTTCGCTCCCTCGTTGGCTATGCGATCGATGTTGGGGGTTTGGTAACCCATCATGCCCATATTGTTGGTCGATAAGTTCCAAAACCCAATGTCATCCCCCCATATAACCAGCATATTAGGTTTTTCGGCAGCGGCGAGGGGCATAACCGTAAGGAGGCTCATGACGGTGAGCGTTAGTAGTGGGTACAAGTGTTTTGGGTTCATAGGACCTCTATGTTGTTATCGTTGTGTCATTCGCAATTACCCACGACTCATCGTCTAGAAACCCAGATAGCATTTCGATTGAAAGGACTATTAGGCCAAACAAGCCGTTGGTATAAGCGCTATGTTCGCGGCTTATGCTACTTCATTCGGTGCCAAAGCGTCACAACAGCATCAGCAGTTTACGAAGCGCCAGAACTGTCACCAAACACACCACGGGGATGCCCACTGAATTTAAAACCCAGTCATTCCGATGCCCACCCAACAGGCGCCGGCTGTTGGCTACCGCAAGCAACACCCACGCTACCAGCGGCAAGAGCAAACCATTGGTAGCTTGGGCACCAATAATCAGTACGTCAGGACGAGTTGCTACCAACGCAAAGGCGGTACCCGTAGCCAATACCGACAGGGCAACACTACGAAATCCCCAGCTCGTGCGCTCAGTTGACCAACCCAAGGCACCACACACCGCCCAACCCGCAGCAACCGGAGCCGCCAATGCAGAGGTGAAGCCAGCAGCGAATAGCCCTAAGCCCAACATGGCGACACCGTAGGAGGGAAACCGTTGCTCCAATCCCAACATGACACGCTCAAGAGGGGTATTGGCGTCGGCGTTAGCCGCCGCCACCGTCGCAATCAGCACAATAGCAGTGGTAATTACACCACCCAGCAAAATAGACACAAAGGATTCTAGGCGCGCTGCCGTCAAAGCTGCGGCGTTGTCCTGCCAGCGCTTGCGCACCGCCGTAGCATGGAGAAATAAGTTATAGGGCACCACGGTGGTGCCGATAAGTGCCAAACTCAAGGTGGCATGGCTGGCATCGAATTGAGGGACCCAGAAACTCAAATCGTTGTTAGCAATCGTGGGCAGGATAACTATCGCAAGCCCTAAAAAACCCAGAGCCATCAGCGCCACCAAGGTAACCAAGGATCTCTCTAACCACAGATAGCGGTTGCGCAGTATCAAAGCGGCCGCAAACAAGGACACCAGTACGATAGCCGCCGAGCCCACGTCGGCTGACATAGCAAAGCTCTCTTGGGCCCCTGTTGCGACGCTCAGGGCAGCATTGACACCCAGACCAGCACCCAGCAGGTTGCCCGACTGGTACGCCGCGTTGCCAACACCAAGAGCAATAATGATCAATGTCACCACGATAGCGCCCCACCAATGACCCTGCCCCAGATCCCGCATAAGAGCGGCCAGATCTCGCTGGGTTACCAAAGCACTCCGCAAGGCTAATTCCTGTAAAACCACCGTCGCGACAATCGATAACAGCACTGCCCACAACAAGCCGGCGCCCGTGGTCACTCCTGCCGCTATGGCTGTGGTGACGGTACCGGGGCCGATAAAGGCCGCCGCCACCATGGCACCTAGTCCTAATGTCCACGCCATGTCTGTTGTCCCATTAGTTATTTGTGCCACACACTACCAGAGGCGGACACACTCAAGCAGCCCTATGAGATTGGCGATGCCGAAATCACGGAGTCCGTTTTTTCCGAGCGCCGACGGAAAAGTCGACCTATAGTAGGGCGGATGCAAAGCCATGGAGTTTCCACAGTGACCACCGTCGACGTTTTAGGCACCCTCGTACAACCCGGAAAAATCCTTTGCGTGGGTAAAAACTACGCCGCACATATTGAGGAGATGGGAGGTGCCGTGCCCGATGACATGGTGGTCTTTATGAAGCCCGCAAGCGCTGTGACCGACACCTTGTATGCGTCATTGGGCGAGACCCTGCATTACGAAACAGAGATATGTCTTCTTATCCGAGACGATAAAGTGGCAGCGGTTGGTTTGGGTCTGGACTTAACCAAACGGGATTTGCAGGGGCGTCTGAAACAGGCAGGGCTACCCTGGGAGCGCAGCAAAGCCTTTGACGGCTCGGCCCTGTTCAGTGGGTTTGTTGCGGCACCCATCAGTCTGGGCAGTTTGGTACTCGAGCTTTGGGTCGATGGCGAACTCCGCCAGCGAGGGGGCAGCGAACAAATGTTGTATCGGCCAGCCACGATTCTGGACGAGCTACGAACCTTCGTCACCCTCAACGATAACGACATCATCATGACCGGCACCCCGTCAGGTGTCGGTCCAGTACAGGCAGGTGAACACTTTGAGGCGCGGTTATTGAATGGCAACGAGGAGCTAGTCAACGTCGGTTGGATCGCTGTCTAAGTTCCAGCAACCCACGGTTGCCGCTACCCGCCGGGATCAATCATAGCGTCTAATTGACCTAGAATTGGTAGCTCAGACTGACGCTACCTTGACGCCCGACCGCGGGCGTACCCGGGAAAAACTCGAAGTCGGCGTCGGTCAGATTGTCGATGATGACGGCACAGGAGAGCGCCTCAGAGAGAGACCAGGTCAGCGACGCAGCAGCAATTAACGCGCTGTCTGAGGATTGCCGCAGTGGGTTGTCGGCCTGCTGGCGCCACTCGGCGTCGAGGCGTGCCGTTAATCCCGTCACAGGGGCATAAACCCAGCTGCTGGTCGCACGCCACTCGGCGAAGTTAAGTGCGTAAAAACTGGCGTCAACCGAAGCGGCACCGTAGTCAGCAGATTTGTCGAGCCAAGTGAGCCCAATACTCCAACGTCCCTTATCAAGGGCCTGCTGCCAACTCATTTCGACACCGGTCACATCCAAATCGACGGGATTAGCTTGTCGGGAAAACGGTACTGCCGTTAAGTAAGTCCAATCAACAAGGTCGTCATCGTGACGCACGAAACCTGCCATACGCCACTCACCGCTTTCTGTGCCGTAGCGCCAAGACAAGGTCAGCTGTCGCGCACGCTCACGGCCAAGATCTGGATTGCCACCAAAAAGACCTTGCGCAGGGCTGTTCAATGCGGTGTAACCGGGGACTTGGGAGGAGCCGACGTAGGTAATGGCAAGGGTGCTATCACTTTGGGCAGCTGACCAGGTAAGGCCAGCGATGGGTTGAAGCACGTCCCCATCGCGATTGGTTCGATCTATGCTGGCGCCCAACCGCACTGAAACAGTGGCATCAGGTAATGACCAGCTGTATTCAGGAACCACCCTGGCACTGAAGTATTCACGGGTTGTGAAATCACCTCCAGTTAGGTCGGTAGAGCGCAGCAGTGCGTCATCACTGTATTGCATAGACCAGCGCAACCCCCAAGCCGCCGCCCTCTGCGTACCCGCTACGGCGAGTCCTCGGATTCGGGTTTTGTGATCGAAGGCCCCAGGAGCACCGCTCTCGGTAGTGCGACGATCGAAATCATAGTCGTCGACGAGGGTGCGTTGAAACGCCGTCACCGTGACATCACCCGAGTTAAGCTGTTGCCGGTGGCTCAGCAACCACAAGGTGGTTTGCGTATCGTCGATCTCGGGTAAGGTTGCAAAGCCGGTGTAGGCACCGGGCCAACCATAGAACTTATCTTGATAGGCGATGACCGCGTCGGTTTGGGTGCTGTCTGAGCGCCACTGTGCCCGCATGTTAATACGCTCAAACTGATGATCACCATTGGCCACCGTGCCGTTGCCCTCAGAGCGAGCCACCGCAAT
>CAJXNM010000025.1 GCA_913057135.1 uncultured Halieaceae bacterium | reverse complement strand
TCGCTTGGGGTGCTGTCTATGGCATCAAGGTTTTTGTATACCGCTATTGCTCTGCCTACATGGCTACCGAGGAGTTCCCCAATCATTGTCTTGCAGGTTTCGGCACGTTCTCGAGAGTTGGTCTCGATGGTCAAGTAGTTATCGTCAAGTTGTACGAGACCTTGAATGGCTACCGACAGGTCGGACCTGTCTTGTCCGTTAGTGCAAAGCCATACCCAGGCTAACGACGCCTGATCATCCCGTTCAAAGATCGGGGCGTGATCGAGTTGTTCGGCGATCTTATCTTTCGATGTCTCAAGCTGAAATTTGAGTTCAATCAGTTCTAGGTCGTCGCCATCATGGTTGTGGATGCTGGGCTGTGGTCGATCGCTATGAATGATGATCTGTGTGATCCATACATCAATGGCAATATCAACCAGTTGCTCCCGTTGGAACTGATAGATTTGCTGCTCTATGTCATCAGGGTAAGCCGACAGCTCACCTTCCGCGATGAGCTCATCAAATGACTCCATTATGTCCCCTGGAATTTCCTCCATCAGCTCATGGACTCGTGCAGCCACCTCGGGTTTGAAGTGCAAGATACCGCCAGTCACACCGCGTTTACCGCCAACTTTAATAATGCGCCCGAGAATAGCGTCCCAAGGTTTAATCGTTTCGCTACCGGATTTCTCGAATACTCGGACTGACTTTTTCTGGCTGCAATAGGGCTTAAGTTCTATCCAAATACCGGGTTCGACATCGGTGACTTCCAGTAATTGAAGGTTGGATGCGGCGAGTTCGCGCAGGTACTCTCGACCTGCCGGACCTTCGCGCCAGCCGCGATGTTTAAGATAAGCGTCAACCAAGCTATGGGGCATGCTATCCCAGTAGGCGGTGGCAAATTCCTCGAATACGGTGCCGAATAGCATGGGTTCATAGAGGCCGTCGCACACCCTTTCATAGACGTCGTCGATGCTGTATCCCAACACCTTTGCCGGCCTGGAAAGCATCTCGTCATAAAATGGCTGAAATAAACCTTCCCATTCGCCGTTGGGACCGGTGTACTGCAGGAGATGTTTGATGGCATTGTCGATTTCTCGACGCTTTTTCCGCTCACTCATGGGTCAAGGCTTCAACTGACGTGACTGTTAGCGCCTCCATGGTACTAGGGACAAGCCACTTCTTGTCCCAGCTGCAATGCTTTATTTTATGTTTGGATGATAATGACTCCACACCAAGTACTTAACCAGGTTTTCGGCTACCAGCACTTTCGGCCGTTGCAAAATGACATTGTGGATGCGGTGATCGCCGGTGAGCACGTGTTGGCGCTGATGCCAACCGGGGGTGGTAAAAGCCTGTGTTATCAGGTGCCAGCACTTATTCGCTCAGGTTGTGGTGTGGTTGTATCACCCCTCATAGCGTTGATGCAGGATCAAGTGGAAACCCTCAAAGGGCTGGGGGTGCGGGCTGCCTTTCTCAATTCCACTATAGAGTACGCTGCCGTCATGGAAACTGAGCAGGCCTTGCAGCGTGGCGAGCTCGATTTGTTATACATAGCCCCAGAGCGATTGCTGCAGTCCCGTACCCTTGAGCTGTTACAACAGGTGCCCGTTGCGCTATTTGCCATCGATGAGGCCCACTGTGTGTCCCAATGGGGGCACGACTTCCGCGCAGATTACTTACGACTAGAGGTGCTGGCCACTTTATTTCCTCATGTGCCACGCATTGCTCTGACGGCAACGGCTGATCCCAGCACCCGTCAAGAAATTATCGATCGGCTACACCTTGGCGATGGCCATCAATTTGTCAGTAGCTTTGACAGACCGAATATCGTTTACAACATCATCGAGAAGAAAGATGCGCGCAAGCAGCTGCACGGCTTCATTCGTCGCTCTTATCTGGGCAGTTCCGGCATTGTTTATTGCGCTAGCCGCAAGCGTGTTGATGAGACCGCTGCCTGGCTTTCTGATCACGGTATTAATGCACTGCCTTATCACGCTGGCATGTCCACCGACGAGCGCCAGAAAAACCAGCGCCGATTTCTAGAAGAAGATGGTTTGGTCATGGTGGCCACAATTGCTTTTGGAATGGGTATCGACAAGCCAGATGTCCGGTTTGTGGCTCATCTCGATATGCCGAAAAGCATCGAATCCTACTATCAGGAGACTGGGCGGGCGGGCCGCGATGGGCTGCCCAGTGAGGCCTGGATGGTATATGGCTTTCAGGACGTGGCCTGGATTCGTCAGCGTCTCATGGAGTCGGAGGCAAATGACGCGTTCAAGCGGGTCGAATGGCGACGTCTGAATGCCATGTTGGGTTTGTGTGAGGTGAGCTCATGCCGGCGCAATGTGATTCTCGATTATTTCGGTGAGGTCGTTACCGAGCCCTGTGGGCGCTGCGATAACTGTTTGTCACCCCCAGAGACCTGGGATGGCACCCAGGCCGCACAAATGGCGCTATCGGCGGTATACCGCACTGGCCAGAGTTTTGGCGCCAACTATGTGATTGATGTACTGATAGGCAAGGTGACCGATCGAGTCGTTCAATACGACCATCACCTCTTGCCTACCTTTGGTGTCGGTGTTGAATTGTCTGTGTTGGACTGGCGCTCGGTATTGCGGCAGTTAGTGGCGAAAGGGGTGCTGCGAGTCGATATGAACGCTCACGGCGCGCTAAAGCTCACCGAAGACTCCCGGGCCGTATTGCGGGGGGAAGTAACCGTTGCCTTGCGTAGAGATCGCGAATTGGCAGAGGGTTCTCGCGCACGTAAGCCCAGTTCTCGCCTTGTTGAGACCCCCGCTGCCGTATCGCCCCAGGATAAGACCCTATGGGATGCGCTAAAAGCGCTCAGAAAATCCCTTGCCGATGCCAAGAAAGTACCGGCATTTGTGGTGTTCAACGATCGGGCGCTGCTGGCCATGTGTCGAGAGCGGCCTGTTACCGTGGCGCAGTTTATGGCCATTGACGGTGTTGGTCCGAAGAAATGCGATGAGTATTCGGCCGTTTTTATTGACGAGATTGGCCGCCATAGCCAAGGTTAGAACCTATAAGCACTACTAGTACCGCAGCATAAGCCATAACGAATAAGCGGAGCCAAGCATGACTCAAGGCGCGGAGCGCTAAAACGTGTCGTCACTCGATTTGCTCGTGGTGGTCGTCAGCTGCATCGGTTTTATGGCCCTAGTGGCTGTTATTGCCTACGGCCGGTCTCGCCATGCCACCGACGATGTCGACAGTTACTTTCTGGCGGGCCGGGGCTTGGACGCCTCTTTCATTGCTGGTTCACTGTTGTTAACCAATTTATCGGCAGAGCAGCTTATTGGGCTCAATGGTTCTGCGTACGGTTTCAACATGAGTGCCATGGGCTGGGAAGTCACCGCAGCGGTGGCTACCGTGGCGATGGCTTTCTTCTTTCTGCCCCGATATTTGCGTGGTGGCTTTACGACCTTGCCTCAGTTTCTAGCGGACCGTTATGACGAAGATGTGCGTCGTATCAGCGTGGTGCTGTTTTTACTGGGCTATGGCTTGGTCACTATTCCCAGTGTGTTGTATGCAGGCTCAGTAGCCGTCCTGAAGTTATTCGATGTGCCCGCACTAACGGGGCTTGACTACGGTACCTCACTGCTGGCGACTGTCATGGTCACAGGCATTGTTGGTGCTTTGTATGCAATTTTAGGGGGCATGAAGGCCGTTGCGGTATCTGACACTGTCAATGGCATTGGTCTGCTGATTATTGGCGTAGCCGTTCCCTTCCTGGCGTTACAACATTTGGGCGGCGGTGATGTTGCCGTGGGCTTTGTCACCCTCACGACCGAGCATAGGGAAAAGCTGAATGCGATTGGTGCCCCCAGTGATCCCATACCCTTTGCCACCTTATTCACGGGGATGGTGTTCGCCAATCTGTTCTATTGGTGTTCGAACCAATATGTTATCCAGCGTACCTTGTCGGCCCGAAGCTTCGCCGAAGGGCAGAAAGGTGTTTTATTTTCGGGATTTTTTAAGGTGCTGGTGCCCTTGTTAATGATGGTGCCGGGGGTTGTAGCCTTTCATTTGTATGGTCCCGGTCTCGCGACAATCGACCTTGCCTATCCTCAACTTGTTCGCGATACGCTTCCCACATGGGCCATGGGTTTCTTTCTAGCGGTACTGCTCGGGGCGGTATTTAGCTCGTATAACTCGCTCATCAATAGTGCCGCCACAATGTTTACCCTTGATATCCTCAAGCCCTGGTGGCTGCGCATGCGACGCTCGGAGCGCTTGGGCGGTGTGGCGTCTGGATTGACGGACAAAGTGTGGGTGCGCAGCGCCCAATGGGGTAGCGTCGTTATTGCCTTGTGCTCTATGGCTATCGCGCCTTTACTGCAGTACGCGCCCCACGGGCTCTGGCAAGTGATCCGGATTTTCACGGGTTTTTACAACATTCCGATTATCGCCATCGTGCTGGTTGGTATGCTGACGACGCGAGTACCCGCTCGTGCGGTCAAGCTTGCCATCGGTTTTCACTTGGTGGCGTATGGCGCTTTACAGTTCCTGTTCAAGGACCACATTCAACTGCATTTCTTGCATTTGTATGCGCTGTTATTTTTCGCAGAGGTGGCCCTGATGCTGGCGGTGGGATATCGCTGGCCGGCAGCCCAAAACCCTGACTTGCCGGTAGAAACCATAGCAGCTGCGCCGGTGGATATGACCCCCTGGAGCCATGCCAAAGCCTGTGCTGTGAGTCTGATCTCCTGTGTGTTGGCACTGTATCTGCTCTTTTCACCGGTGGGCCTGGTGGGCGGCCTATCGACGCTATTTACTATCTCGATTGGCATGTTGGTGGCGATTAATATAGCGGTGTGGTCTTGGTCGGTGCGCCGTGCTTATGAGTAAACCCACTATTCGTGCTCAATACGATGCTGTTGTGTCGGACCTAGAAAGTCGTACGTTAACCGCTGGACATCGGCTGCGTTATGGCGTCGTAGGAACAGGCATGATGGGGCGTGAACACATTGCTGCCGTACTCATGCTGAAGCAGGCCGACATTGCGGGTATGTACGATCCAAATCCCCAGAGCTTGGTTTGCGCGAAGGCAATCTTTGAAGAGCGCAAGCTGTTAGTGCCCCCATGCTTTGATAGTCTTGATGCGATGGTGGATTCTGAAGCCATCGATGCCTTCCTTATTTGCACACCTAATTTCACCCATCGGGCTGTCTTCGATCGCATAGCCAGATCCGGAAAACCCATCTTTTTAGAAAAGCCGATGGCCACCACGGTGGCTGATGCACTGTACTTGGTTGAGCGAACCCAGCATTACACGTCGCCAGTACAGGTGGGTATGCAGTATCGGTTCAAATCCCAGTATCAACTGGCGCTGGCTGCCTTAGATAGGGGTGATCTGGGTACCGTACATACGGTGGCGCTATGTGAATATCGACCGCCGTTTTTATCGAAGGTCGACGAGTGGAACAAATTTAACCGCTTCTCTGGCGGCACACTCGTCGAGAAATGCTGCCACTACTTTGATTTGCTCAATCGCATTGCTTTGAGTTTGCCCGCAAGGGTATTTGCATCGGGTGGTCGTGCCGTAAATTTTCTATCTTTTGAACACCATGGCCTGCCATCAGATATAGACGATCACGCCATGGTTGTTATCGAGTATGAAAATGGTGTTTGCGGACAGTTCACTCTGAATATGTTCAGTTGTGAGTTGTATGAAGAGCTTATTGTTGGTGGTGCCCGCGGGCTATTGCGTACCTCGGAGCGCGCTAGTTTTAATCCGAGCCGACCGTCGAGTGCCAGCATCCAGATTGAAGTGCCGGAGCACGATGCCTACGATGGATTTGACTGCACCTTCCCTTCACATATTGAGGCCGGTGGACACTACGGGTCGACTCTCTTTGAACACGATCGTTTTTACCGGTGTATTAGGGGAGAGCGTACGGAAGCCGCTACCTGTCAGCAGGGGCTTTGGGCTATTGTGTTAGCGGCCATGGCGCAGCTGTCCTTGCAATCAGGCAAGGTCGTCGACGTGCGACAAGCGCTCTCTGATCAGGGAGTGGATCCCTATTCGTTGGTACCAGTAAATGGGTTGTGGGATGAGTTACGGGAGAAGCCATGAATCAGTTTCTTAAGGTGGGCGCTGACCAAATGCCGATGGTGGGCTTGGGACTGTGGAAAATAGCGCCGGACCAAGCTAAAGATGTCGTATACGGGGCAATATCTCAAGGTTACCGCCATCTCGACAGCGCCTGTGATTACGGTAATGAAACAGCAGTAGGTGAGGGTATTCGCGCCGCAATTGTCGACGGTCTGTGTACACGAGAATCCCTTTGGGTAACGTCGAAATTGTGGAATACCTATCACGCACCCGAACACGTTGAAGCGGCTTGTCGACGCACCCTGACTGATCTTAGGCTCGATTATCTCGACTTGTATCTCATTCATTTCCCCATTGCTTTGCGCTATGTCGACTTTGACGAGCGCTATCCGCCGGAGTGGTTATTTGATCCGGCAGCAGCGCAACCACGCATGGAAACCGCAGCTATTCCTCTGCATGAGACATGGGGCGCTATGGAAGCATTGGTCGATAAAGGTTTGGTAAAACACATCGGTGTGTGTAATTACAACACCGCCTTGCTGCATGACTTGATGGCTTATGCGCGTATTAAGCCCAGTATGCTGCAGGTGGAACTGCATCCTTATTTACAGCAGCAGGCGTTACTGAAAACTGCCAATCAGTACGGTATACCCGTTACCGCGTTCTCGCCCCTTGGCTCGGCGTCGTACGTTGAGCTCGGTATGGCGGGTCAGAGCGACTCAGTGTTAGCAGAGCCACTTATCACCGATATTGCACAGCGGCTTGGCCGTACCCCCGCACAAGTGGTGTTGCGCTGGGGTTTACAGCGCGGCACTGCGATTATTCCGAAATCCAGTTGCAGCGATAGACGCGCTGAAAACTTAGCGTTAGATGATTTCAGCCTTAGCGATGACGATATGGCATCCATCAATACCCTTGAACGAGGCCGCCGCTTCAATAACCCAGCGGATTTCTGCCAACTGGCATTTCATCGCTTTCACGCGATTTATGAATAGTATTGGCAGCTTGTTATGACGCGCTCAAACCCATCACTCCCTGCCGTGACCATTGTTACGCCTGCGGATTTTGCGCTACCCAATAATGGCCTGCTTGCTGCTGGTCAGCACAACTTAGTAGACAGCTGGTTAACGGAGCATGGCTTTGTTGTTTTTCGTGGTTTCGATATTGGCAGTGACAGAGACTTCGATGATTTCGTAGCCATGTTTGACTTACCGAATTTTCCCTATGCGGACTCTTTTTCAAATGCTGTTCGAACCAACCGCACGGAACGGGTTTTTACTGCCAATGAGGCGCCATCAGAGATTGAGATTTTTCTTCATCACGAAATGGCGCAGACATTAACCTTCCCCACTCGATTATTCTTCTACTGCGAACGCGCCGCCGATGAGGGTGGCGCAACACCGATTTGTCGGTCTGACCGGGCGCTTGCAAGCCTGAAACGTGAACAGCCAGCGTTTATTGAGCGCCTGGCAGCTCTTGGGGTTTGCTATCGATCTGCTATGCCATTTGAGGCCGACAAAGCATCTGGCCAAGGCCGTAGCTGGCGCGATACTTTAGGTGTGGCAACCGCACAGGCAGCCGAACAAAGACTCAAGGCCTTGGGTTACCGCTACAGGTGGCTAGATAACCAACTGCTCTCGGTGCAAACACCGCCTTTACCTGCTTTGACGCAAGCACCGGATGGTGTGGCAGTGTTCTTTAACCAGATTGTTGCTGCCGGGGCCGGTTGGCGTAAACGCGCTGATGATGAACAGCCACGACTTAGTTACGGTGACGGTTCTCCCATTGAGGAGCATCACCTAGCTGCTGCCATCGATATTTGTTATCGACATACCGTCGATATCGATTGGCAAGATAATGATGTTGCACTACTCGATAATTACAAAGTGATGCATGGGCGACGACCTTTTAAGGGGCGACGATCGGTACTGGCGTCACTGTGTGCACCGGTAACGCGAACGCCTTTCGTCGCGGTTACAAAAACGGGTGGTATGGCGAGTGGTGTGGCGAATGGTACAGAAAGTGGTCCCGCCTAATATGCAGGCAGTTGAAGGTGTTGAGATTCCCACCGCTGTCATAGCCGAGGATCAGGCTTTGACTTTTTCCGCTACTGGCGATGTAGACCGCGCTTGGCAACTGGGGATTTTTTACCTTGAGGTACCCGAAGCCCTGAACCTGGAAACAGCCCGAGCCTTTGGCACAGCACTCCTAGATCCTACCAATCCCTACAGAGATGTGCCTCACTTTGGTGAGCTTGAAGGGTTTATCGCGCTTGATAACAACCAGCAAACCAAGTTGGCACTTCGTCGGCACCGTTGGGATCAATACTATCCTCCACAGGTAGCTGAATTTGGCCGTCAGCTAGATGCTATTGGTGTCAGCGTTATGCAGCATGTGTTGTCGGAGTCCGGTATTCCCAAGCCGATGTGGCAGCGGGCGTCGGGTGGTTATAGCAGCGGCGGTGGAACCGCGTTCTTGAATTTTGTGCACTACGATACGCGACACAGTTATTGGGGCCTGCGTCCACACACCGATTACGGCTTTGTCACCATTCTTGATGCCACTGCACCGGGCCTTCAAGTCGATATCGATGGCGTTTTCGTTGATGTGCCGGTTCGTCCGGGGTACTTGGCGATTCACTTTGGTGAGGCCTTAAGCTACATAACCGCTTACGGCGAACGCCAAGCGACTGCGGTTCGGCACCGGGTACTTAGTCAGCGTGACTGCGATCCTATTCGCCACGGCATTGTGTATTTCGCCAACCCAGATCTCGATGGCATGGTTTGCCAGTTCGATGCGCATGGCCATGAGCGGGGCAGTTCATCGGTGGTTTCTCTGTTTGAGAGGTTGGAGAGAGATCTGACCGAATTGGCTTAGGGTGCTCGATCGCTTAAAGGCGGTTAGTGGCTCTCGATTAAGCGTTTGGTAACAGCAAATCCTCTAAGAACCATGCCGCCAAGGCGTGACGACCTTCAAGACTCGATTTCGAGTAAATATTCGATGCCTGCTGGCGTACGGTCTTTTCGCGGGTCTCTCTAAGCGCAGCTATTTCTCGAAGGCTGAGCCCTTTTAGGAGTAACATAGCCACCTCCTGTTCACTGGCAGTTAGCTGCCACGCGTCGAATTGCCGGCGGATGGCTTCACCGTGTATGTGTCGTGCTCGTCGCAACTCCGAGCCGAGAGAAGCTAGCTTGTCTTCAGAGAGTGATAAAGATGCTCGTAATTCTCGGTTCGCTCGAGTGCGCCGACGAATATCGAAAACCAAGTAGATACAACCCAGGAACGACAGCACAAGCAGTGTCCATTCCTGTGCCAAGTGCCAGAAGGGTAAATTCAGACCAGTGTCGGCCACCACGTCCACCAGCTTGAGTAGCACAATGGCAGCGAGTAGTGCCGCGATTAGGGAGTCTTTCATTTTTTCACCACAAAACAGTGCCTTAGAGGTCATTGGACATATGTCGAATGGCGCTGTGTGGAACATCTGTACGATGATCTGCGCCCGCAACGGCGGTAGTTTACCCGCGACTTTAAGGGAGTGATGCCATGTTGGCCCATTTTTCAGCAAGCGCCCTGGCGGGAGTCGTGGTGTCAATGCTACTTCTCGTAGCCCCCCAACAGGCGCATGCAAGTACATTAGAAGCTGCCGTTAACGCAGCACTGAGCCGAGCAGGAACCCTCGACAATAGTGAACAAATGGACCCTAGTGATTGGCTGTCAGGGGTCCCCAGCCTGTCATTGAGTCATGTCGAGTCAGATCAGGTATTGGGCACCGACGAGACCGAGGTCATACTGAATTTTCCGATTAAAGGCGCCCAGTGGCGTCGTCTCGATGACACCTTGGCACGCCTTGATAGCCAGCAAACACGGGCAAGTGCGGTCTATCGCCGCTGGCTCTATACCGGTCGAGTGCGCGAGGCAGCTTGGGCCGTTGAGCTCGCCGATATTGATGTTCAAGGTGCCTTGGCGGAATTGGCCTTGTTAACATCCCTACAGCAACAGCATCAATCCTTGGCCGATGCAGGTGTGCTGCCGTTATACACGGCGTTAATCACCCAGCGCGCTCTGATTAAGGCCGAGCTGACCCTCGATGAAGCGCGACAAGCAAAGAACACGGCATTGCAGGCGTTTACCTTACTCACCGGCATGGGGTCTGTGCCCTCGAACTTAACTGAGTCACAGCCTGTGCCCACCGAACCTGATTGGCAGGCGCACCCTGCGCTCAAACAACTGCAGCTGGCGCGTGAGCAACAGGAAGCCTTACTTGCGCTGTCTTCCCCGACGACAACCAGCTGGAATCTATCGCTGCTTGCGCGCAATTTTGAAAGCCCCGGTTTCAGCGAGGCTCAGTATGGCCTTGCTGTGCAAGCGCCTTTGACAATGTTTGAACGTCCCTCCCGCGCAAATCAAAGCGAGCGACGCAGTGCAGCCCGTGATTATCTGCTGCAGAAGGATCAGGTATGGCTTGAGTTAAATGATCAGTGGCAAGCACTCGATCAAGAAGCTACACGATTGGCGCATCGACAGGAGCTGCTACAGCAAGCGGTTGCTTTGGGTGATGACATTCAGACGCAAATTGAGGCCTTAAACGTGAGCAATGAAATTGATAGCGAGATCCATCTGAAGCGGTTAGTGGATATTCAACAGACGCGCACCGAGCTCAAGCGTACTAGCGCATTGATGGGGCGTAATCACGCCCGACGACTACAAGCCGCCGGGAGGAGCCTTTAATGCGGATTTTTCTCAGTGTCATGTTACTTATTTCCGCCCAAGCTCTGGCAGCGCAAGAGTTACCGCTAGCAGCATTGGGTGATCTGACCTTGGGTTATTCCACTGTTACCACCACCGACCAACTACCGGGACCAGCGCTCACCGCGGTCGTGCGCGCGAGAGGCGGCGATGACTTTCGCGTGCTGCTGCCCAGTAGCCCACAGCGTGTGGTTTATCAGGTGACCCCCGGTGAGCAGGTAGATGCCGGCCAAGTGATCGCACGGGTGGCAGGGGCAGAGATTCATCACTGGTTGCTGGAATATGACGCGTTAAAAGAGCGCCATGGTGTCGCCGAAGCGCGCTACAAAAAGAATGCCCCGCTGTATCGCAATGGCACGTTGTCCGCAGAACAGTGGTCGAGTATTCAAGACGGCTATTTAGCACTCACGCTGGAACTAGAGCACATGGCGCACTTTGCCGAACTTCTAGTAACGGTTGAATCTGACTCAGAGGTGCTGCAGGTGGTTGCCCCTGAGTCGGGGGTTGTCATGTTTGACCCAAACAATCCACCGCAACACGAGGGTGAGCTGCTGTTCGCGGTTATTCCCCGAACGGCTATCCGGCTGATGGTGGCGGCACCCTCAAACAAGGCCGACACACTGCTGGCTGTGATTGCAGACGACTGCTCGCTGGCGATCGAGCAGGTTGAGCAGGTGGCTGTTGGCTATCGACGTCACGCATGGACAGAAACACTGCCCGCAAGCTGTCGCTGGCCCCTGGGATCTACCCTCAGCGTGCGGCCCCAGTATCAAGGTTCTGCCATGTTGCTGAGCCGCAATGCTGTTTTTCAATGGCAACAGCAGCCCCATGTCTTTATCAAGCGCCAGAATAGCCTCGAGCTACATCCTGTGGCGTTACTGGCAGATTTACCTGACCAATACGCCGTTGTCATTGATGCCACATTGTCCGACCAACAGGTATTGAGCGCATCGGTCAGTGCCGCTCAGGGCATGCTAATGGGCATGGGAGGCGAGTAAATGCTGGCCGCCCTCATTCGACTGTCGCTCACGCAGCGACTGTTTATTCTCCTTGCAACATTGTTGGTGGCAGCTGCGGGATTTAACGCTTGGCAGCAGTTACCTATCGATGCTTTCCCCGATATAGCGCCCACTCAAGTCAAAATTATTATGAAAGCGCCGGGCATGACTGCTGAGGAGATCGAGCGCAGGGTTACCTATCCCATAGAGACTGAGCTTTTGGGTATTCCCCGACAAGTGATGCTGCGCTCTACCACTAAGTACGCCATCACCAGCATTACGCTCGATTTTGAAGAGGGCACTGATATCTATTGGGCGCGGCAGCAAGTCAATGAACGCTTGGCTGCCGTTCGCACAGATTTACCCGCCACGGCGGAGGGCGGTGTCGCTGCCATGAGCACACCTTTGTCCGAGATGTTCATGTTTACCCTTGAGAACCCCCGCCTGACGCCGCTACAGAAACGTCAGCTGTTAGAGTGGACAGTGCGACCTGCGCTGAGAGCGGTTCCCGGCGTGGCCGACGTTAATGTGCTGGGTGGGTATGCGCGCACGTATCAGGTGACGCCGCGTATCGAGCGACTTGAGGCTCTTGGACTCGATATTGAGACACTGCGGGCTGCGATTGTTTCCAATAATTTGAATACTGGCTTGGGCCGACTGCAGCAGGGAAACGATGTTTTTACAGTGCGAGCCGAGGGTCGATTGACGGGCATCGCTGATTTGGCCGCGATTCCTGTCCCCAATCCCCAAGGTGTTGTTTATCGGCTTGATGAACTCGCTGACATTAATGTCGGGCATCTCGCCCGATACGGCGCGGTTTCTCGTAACGGCGAAGAAACCGCCGAGGCGCTGATTATTGCCCTCAAAGACAGTAACACCGGCGCTGTTATAACTGCTGTCAAACAACAAATGGCACAGTTAGAGAGCAGTTTGCCCCCGGGCAGTGAGCTGAACGTGTTCTATGACAGATCACGACTTATTGATACCGCCATTAACACCATCTCGTCCGCCCTTGCTCAAGCCGTCCTGTTGGTGATCGTGTTGCTAGCCTTATTTCTCGGCAATTTCCGAGCGGCGTTAGTCGTCTCTCTGTCGTTGCCACTGGCCGCGCTCGCGACGTTTTTACTCATGGATAACGCCGGGTTGTCGGCAAATCTGATGAGCTTGGGCGGCCTTGTGATTGCCATCGGCATGATTGTCGATTCATCGGTTGTAGTGGTTGAGAATGTCGTCAGCCGTATGGCTTCAAATAGTGGGTTGCCCCGCCTTCACATTATCTATCGCGCCGCTAAAGAGGTGGCGACTCCGGTTATATCTGGCACGTTGGTCGTCATTATTGTCTTTTCTCCGCTCCTGACCCTCAGTGGTTTGGAGGGCAAGTTATTCACGCCGGTTGCGGTGACCATTGTGTTTGCCATGGTATCTGCCCTGGTGATTTCGGTAACCGTTATTCCGGTCCTGGCGTCATTACTGTTATCGACCAACGCTGCCAAGGTGCCTGGGTTTATCCTGCGATTACAGGGCCACTATCAGGGAAGTTTACAGCAGGTTTTGGCACGTCCGGGTCCGTTTGTTGTTCTATTACTGGGGTTGCTTTTCGGCAGTGGTGTGCTGTTCACCCAAGTCGGTAAAACCTTTATGCCGGTCATGGATGAGGGCGATATCATCGTTCAGCTGGAAAAATCGCCCACGATTTCACTCGCCGCCTCGGTAGCGCTGGATCATCAGGTGGAGCAGGCACTGTTAAAGGCCATACCCGAGATACAGCAGGTGGTCTCCAGAACCGGCTCTGACGAGCTGGGCCTTGACCCTATGAGTCTCAATGAAACCGATGTATTTATGGAGTTGGCACCCCGGGATCAATGGCGTGTTGCCAATAAACGTGAACTTGAAAATGAGATACGCAAAGTCCTTGAGGGCTTTCCGGGCATCAATATTACCTTCACCCAGCCCATCCAAATGCGTGTTTCCGAAATGCTCACCGGCTCAAGTGGCGACGTTTCAATCAAGATTTTTGGCGACGACTTGGCGGAACTGGCTTTACTGATTCATCGAGCGGCAGCCATTGCACGGGATATCCCCGGCGCGGTTGATGTAAATGCACAGATTACCGAGGGTGGTAAGTTTGTCGCTATTCGTCCAAAGCCTGCGCTGGCGGCTGGGCATGGACTGACCAATGCGGCCCTTGGTGATCGATTGAAAATGCAGCTCGAGGGCGTTGTGATCTCTGAAATTATAGAGGGGAAACAGCGCACGCCGGTTATGTTTGCAGTGGACGACAGCCATCCATTACGACCGGGCAGCGTGGCCGCATTGGCCAATCAAACTGTGTTGCTACCCGATGGCAGCATGGCGCCCCTCAGTAGTGTTGCCGACATCAGCTATCGAGAGGGACCAATTCTGATTGAGCGGGAGCAGGCCAATCGTTTTGGCGCAATCACGCTCAATGTATCGGGACGGGATATTGTGGGCTTGGTAACCACCTTAAAAAACGAGCTAGCCACGAATTTGCCACTGCCACCTGGTTACCGCATCGATTTTGGTGGTGAGTTCGAAAATCAGCAACGAGCTACTAGGAACTTGCTAACCGTCATTCCAGTTGCGCTGTTACTCATTGTTATTGTGCTGTTCGCCACTTTTCGCTCCTTGCGCCAGTCTGCACTTATTCTCTGCAATATTCCGTTCGCCCTAATGGGCGGTATTGCTGCACTTGCGGTTAGTGGTGAATATCTATCGGTGCCCGCATCGGTGGGTCTCATCGCTTTGTTAGGTATAGCGGTATTGAATGGTGTTGTAATGCTTGATGTTTTCGAGCAACTCAAGAGTGACGCGCTTTCTCTGAAGGAGCGTGTTGTATTGGGAGCCAATCAACGTCTACGCCCGGTACTCATGACTGCCACAACGGCCATGTTTGGTTTGGCGCCACTGGTGTTTGCATCTGGCCCTGGCGCTGAAATTCAAAGGCCATTGGCTATTGTTGTCATCGGCGGTCTGTTGACCTCGACTATCACTACCCTTTATTTCATGCCCGTGCTCTACCAGAAAATGGAGTCAGCTAACCATGACTGACCAATTGTTGCTGACGCTTATGGCGCCCACACACCGCCGTGATGAATGGGTCGATGCCCTGATGGCACAAGAGGATCTGTCAGGATTCACACTGTTACCTGCCTTGGGATACAGCCGGGAACATGCGACTTTTAATGTGGCAGAGCAGGTGCGCGGTTACCGGGATATGGACCGCTTCGAGATTCTACTCAGCGAGCAGCAGCTACCCGAGGTGCTGTCTCAGTTAAAGGCAGTGGCAGGTGCAGAGCCTATTCGATTTTGGACGGTGGCACTATATAGTAGTGGTCGCATTACCTGAACTACCTAAGGTTATGCCCCTAGACCACACCTCGCTGTTTTAGCAAGGGCAAAACATCGTTATTGAAAGTCTGTAGTCCCTCCATATAACGTGGAAAGGTCAACATAACAGCATCGACTCCAGCGGCGAAGGCTGCTTCTAACTGGTCAGCGATCGCGTCGGCGGTGCCCAAGACATGGACGCCACCCCCTGATGAGGCAAGCATATTCTCTGTGAATGTATCAAATGAGCCGCTGCCCGCTGTCAGATCATGTAGCCAGTTTTTGGTGGCGACGTCGTCTTTAGCGGCGATGATCTGTTCGAGGGTTGACTCTGCAGCTTGTTTCGACTCACCCATGACCACAAACGGAAAAATTGCCGTCTTAACCTTGCGACCGTATTGGGCTGCCCTCGTTCGAATGTCACTAACGACGTCGCCAACAGCTTCAATGCTAGGTGTTGACACAAAGGCCCAATCACACAATCGTGCGGTGAGGTTACGACCATCTGCTGATGATCCTGCGTTCGCAATCTCGGGTGGCTTATCGGGTACGGGTGAAGCCTCACCGTCTCTCACTCGATACCACTCACTGTCGTGGTTGAAGGGTTGGCGCTCTGCATGCCAAAGATTCTGAAGTATTTCTATGAACGCTCCGGTTTTTTCATAGCGACGTTGATGCTCCTCTAATGGCACGCCCATCATGCCGAATTCACGTTCGCTCCAGCCACTGACAACATTTAAACCCCAGCGATTGCCACTCATATGAGCCAGTGTCGCCCCCATTTTGGCCACCACGAACGGGTGAAAAAGGGGCACGTGGACCGTCGAGAATACGTTGATACGCTGCGTTGCTGCGAGTATCCCCGTGGCCCAAGTTAGGGTTTCGAGGGATGTTCCGAGGAAATTGGTCTCACCGCCAAAGCCTCGCCAGCGCGATACAGGAAACAAGTAGTTAAAGCCTGCGGCTTCCGCCATCAGAGCTAACTGTTTGTTGTGTTCAAAGGTCCACTGATCAGCTACGACGTTAGCGGTCGAGATAGAGGGCATGTTTGAACAGTTAGGCATGAACAAGCCAAGGCTTAGTTTTCGATCAGACACAAGATGCATCTCCACAACGACTAGGGCAACAGCGCCACCTCTAAATGCTGATAACCTCTGAATAAAAAGGCTCTTCTCAGCTGAGCCGATTCAGTGTTGACCTGAAACTTTGGATACTGGGAAACCAATTCTTCGAAAAATACAGTCCCTTCCAAGCGAGCGAGCGCAGCGCCAATGCAGTAGTGAATACCGCCGCCAAACGTGAGGGGTTTTTGTTCACGGGGAGAAATGTCAAAGGTTTCGGGATTGCTAAATACTGTTGCATCGCGGTTTGCAGCAGCCACTAAGGTTAATACCCGCTCCCCGGCTGAAATGGGCACATCAGCAATAACCTCATCGGTGAGGGCGGTGCGGTAAGTGGCTTGCAGTGAAGATTCGAAGCGCAGCACTTCCTCGGTTGTGCTCTCGGCTAGAGCCGGGTTTTCAATTAAACGGGCCCGCTCTATCGGATTGGCACCAAGTAGATAAATGCCATTGCCTATCATGTGGGCGGTCGTTTCGAAGCCTGCACCAAATAAACCAATGACCGATGTGCTCAACTCTTCTGCGGTCAGAGAGTCGGCACCATCTTGGGCATTAACCAGTGCGGTAGTAAGATCATCACGTGGTCGTTTGCGTCGATCTTCAAACATGTCGTCGAAGAAGCTGGTTAAGAACGCCATCTGCCGATCTGCCTGATCAAGTTCGGTGGCGCTTAGCGCTCGCGTTTCAAACACTGGGAATGTGTCGGCAATGGCGTTATTAAGATCCAGCAACAGTTCGTCTGAAAACTCACCCTGTTCAACCCCGAGCATGTCGCACATAACCATTGTCGGGAAGAGGTACGCGAACCCATGGATGAAGTTATCGCCTTGCTCGCCCCGTGCAAATTTGCTTAGAAGCTCTCGGGCTAAACTTCGGATCCGTGGTTCCATGGCGCGAATACGTTTTAGCGATAACGCCCCTGCAATAAGGTTTCGTAAGCGCGTGTGATCAGGAGGGTCTTGCATGACGAACACCCTCGACAGCCATGCGTAAGCTGGGTGAGCCATGACGTCAAAATCAGGGCCGTAAAAAAGCTGAATATTCTTTACAAAGTCGCCCTGTCCAAAGGCTTTGTTGATCAGTACCGAGCGATTGTCTTCGTAACGGGTAACCACCCAAAAACCCAAGTGACTTCGGTGTACGGGGTCGTTACTCCTCAGATACTCAAAGTAGGGGTATGGATCCCGCAAAAGAGCGGGATCCATAGGGTCGAAGGAGTAATTTGCCGGTATGCCAATGGTCATACTTCGACCTGTAGCGCTGCAGCAGGTGTTAGAACTGCAGTCCGACAGATGCACCTACGGTACGCGGTGGTAACAAAGCGCCGACTCGTAGTGAATCGTATAGCGGTGCTGTAATGATGTTATTGGAGATCACATCCTCGTCACTTAAGTTACGGCCCCATAGGGTGAACGACCAGCGATCCTGATACACATACTCAATTGAAGCGTTGTACTGCTCGTAGGCTTCTTGGAATGCATCCGGACGGTTCCATTCGGTGAAGTAAACATCGTCTTGATAATAGGCTTCACCGCGGACATGTACCACGCCACCTGCAGCTTCACCTGTCCATGTCACACCTAACTTTGCGGTAGTTTCTGGTGCATTGGGAAGTGTGTTGCCGCTGAGGTCAGCAATGGCAAACCCGTTCGCATAGTCGCCATTAAAGAACTCTTGGTATTCAGCACTGAGATAGGTGAGATACAGATCAACTGCGAAGCCATTGCCAAGCTCCGCATCAAGTTCGAACTCAAGTCCGTAGTTTTCCGCTTCGGCGGCATTAACGGTTGATACCGTTGAGGTTTCATCGACGAATGAAATCTGAAGATTTTGGTAGTCATAAAAGAAGCCGGCCAGCGAGTATCGCACGCTGTTATCGGCATTATTGCCTTTAATGCCTACTTCAAAGGCGTCGACGGTTTCGGGGTCTAGCGGCGGGCTGACGCTGCCCGTATTAATGACGCCTGATTTGAATGCTTCAGTGTAGGTGGCATACATCATCATGTTATCGGAGGGGCGATACTGCAACGTGAAGCGAGGTGTCACGTCATCCCAATTTTCGGTGGCATTGGTGGGCACGTCGAGTCCAATAGCATCGAACACGAACGAACCCGTACCGGTACGTTCTTCATAGTTGTTGCGCAGGCCCGCGATGACAGTCCACTGATCATTGACTGTGTAAGTGGCCTCGGCATAGGCGCCGTAGGCTTCAATATCGACATCCCCATCTTGCAGGTAGTTACCGCTATTGAGTGCGTCACCAATTGGTGTGCCACAGGCATCGGGGGCCAACAAGAAACACACGTTAGTCAGCGGCACACGCACTTCTCCGTATAAATCTTCTTCGAAGTACATAGCGCCGGCCAAAATATCGAGCTTGCCGCTGCTGTAATTCAGGATGAACTCTTGGCTGAGAGAGTCGCTCTCTTCGGTGTAGTCGTTACGACCGAAAAGATTGGCATCGGTTGAATCTAGATCATCACGTAGGAATCGGTCGAGACTTTGGGATGAGGTAATGGATTTAACGCTCAGAGAGTCGCTTAACTCATAATTCATAGTTAGGTTAACAAGCGTGCCGTCACGATCGTTGATAGCTTGTTGGTCGGAATTGATGTCCTGAAAACCACCGCCCACCATGCCTACGGTCTGGCCGCCGAGGATTGGCACTGCCAGCGGTACGGGTAAGCTGGTACCTGCAGAGGGGCCTAGGTAGTTGAACGCGTAGTTTTGATCGTCTTCTTTATAGGTTTGTGCCATTAACTGAGCAGAGAATGCACCCCCCGCGTCGTAGACGAAATTCGCTCTGAAGGCTTGGGCGTCGCGGTTATTAATATCCTGATCATTGAACAGGTTTTTTCCGTAACCGTCGCGTTTGTCGATGCTTGTGGCTACCCTCACTGCGAGGCTATCGCTTAAAGGGACATCGACCGCGGCCCTCAATTGTTTCAGTGCGTAGTTGCCGGCGGTCAAGTTGACATAACCACCAAAGCTATCACCGGGTTTTTCGGTCACCATGTTGATAGCGCCAGCTGTGGCGCCGCGGCCGTACAGGGTTCCCTGAGGTCCTCGTAAAACCTCAACCTGAGCTAAATCAAACATGCCCATTAGCTGGGCCGCTGGTCGGGGCACGATGGCGCCATCTTGCAAGAACGCTACAGCGCCCTCTCCACCAATATCGATACTTGTCATACCCACACCACGCATGAATACCCGGGCGAAACCGAACTGATCCCCAAGGGACAAGTTGGGGACGTCCACTTGCATGTCGCGCACTTCTTGGATGCCACCTGGCCCGAGTTGATCTGTGCCTAAAACATTGGCAGAACCGGCTAAATCCTCCAAGGCGACTGAGCGCTTGGATGCGGTAACCACAACTTCTTCAAGTGCCGTTTCTTGCGCCACAGCCGACACGGCGAGAGTCATCAGGCTCAAGCCAAATCCGGTGCTGACTTTTCTATTTATTGTTGGTAGGTCCATGTGTTTCTCCAGGGTGTTTATTCTGTTGTTGAGTGGTGATCTAGCTAAGTTTTTCGCGTTTAAAGCTGATGTTGTGAGCCTCTCTATCCCATGTATCAACAGTGACGCCCTCATTGCGAAGAATGTGTTTCATCACCTTAGAGGAAGGGGTTTTGGGTAGCTCGCTTAGAACACGGATGTAACGGGGTACCATGAAGTAAGGCATGCGCTCCCCAAGGAACATCATGAGCTCACGATGATCAATGTCATACCCTTCCACGGGTGCAACGGCAATCATGACATCGTCTTCACCTAGGTCGCTGGGAACGGCGAAAGCCGCAGCTTCCCGCACAGCGGCAAATGCCACGACCTCGGCTTCTACCTCAAAGGAGGAAATGTTTTCACCCCGTCGTCGCATGGCGTCTTTCATACGATCGACAAAGTAGAAATAGCCTTCTTCGTCTTGACGGAAGCAGTCCCCGGTGTGGAACCAACCATTACGCCACGCTTCGGCGGTTGCCTCGGGGTTTTTGTAGTAGCCGCTGTTCATACCCCAGGGGCGATCAGTACGCACGACCATTTCGCCGATTTCACCCAGTGGCACTTCACAATCGTTGGCGTCGACTAGACGCACATCAACACCGTTGCGCTTTTTGCCACAGGTGCCGCGTCTCACCGGATTGGGTTCCGACACGATGGGCGATGAAATTTCAGTCATGTTGAATATGGTGTAGACGTCGATACCAAAGCGCTCGTGAAACTCGGTACAGGTCTCGGTTAACGGCACCATAAACGCCACCCGAACATTGTGCTCTTTATCGTTGTCGGTTGGTGGTTGTTTCAAAAGGAATGTGGTCATGACACCAAGCAAGAAAAACGCAGTTGTTTGGCTTTGGCGCACGAACGGCCAGAACGTCTCCGTGTTGAAGGCGTTCATCATGGCAATGGAACCACCTCGGCATAGCATGACAAAGATCACGCCCATCCCGCCGATGTGGAATATGGGCATGTTGATAAGGAAGCGATCCTCACCCGTGACGAAATGCCAAGTCTCTGGTCCTGCATTCGTGAAAATATGGAGGTAAGAGGACAGCACTCCTTTTGATGGACCTGTTGTACCCGATGTGAAAATGATGGATTGGGTATCCCAGGGCTCAATGGGCACCTCCAACTCGGGCGGTACTTGTTGGCTGTCTGCTAGGTCGGCGTAGTTGGTCTGACGGAGTAACTGAGGAGCACTGCTGGCACCGACGTGAATGAGGTGCTGTATACGAGCAACATCAATATCCGCTAGCCGCTCAATTAACTGCCCGTGAACAACCATATGGCAGGCATCAGAGACGTTAAGCACATGCTCAAGGACGCCGCCTTTGAACGCAGTATTTAATGGTACGAATACGGCGCCTATGTAGTTGATGGCCATGAAGGTCAGAATGGCCTCTTTGCTATCGAACATCCATACGACCACATGATCGCCACGGTTGATGCCTTCACTGGCCAGACCACCGGCCAGCGAGCGTACCTTTGAGGCCAATTCACTATAGGTCCATTCTTCGCCATCCTCAAAAATAGCGAATACTTTATCGGGGGTTTCCTGCGCATAACGCTCAAGCAGATAGCGTGTAACGCATTTATCGCGGCTGGGAATTCTGGGGTCTGAGGTAGAAGATAATGACTGCATAGTCGCTAGCCCCCTTTCACTTGCTTGGTGCGTGGCTTCTTGTTGGTGTGTAAAAGATTCATTGGCTTAACACTGTTGTCAGCGATTTGCTCCATGCCACGGATACGTACCACGGCATTCACCATGAGCAAGGTGTGATTGGTGATGTCCAGTCGGGACCGTTTACCCGCAGGTGAATACCACTGGGCTACCCAAGTAATCATGCCTCCAATGGTGGTGGCGGTTAGAACGGGATCGGCGATTTGAAACTCTCCCAGGCGATCGCCCTCGGCCAGCAGGTCCGCTAATTGGTGATCAAACAGTTTGCGCAAATCTCGAATTTCACGGGCTTTTGCCGAGTCTAGATTTTTCTCTTCACGTTCATAAACCACAATGAACTTGCGATACTCAAAAATGATGGCCAGCACTGATTCAACGACAATCTGTAAGCGATCATTTGGAGGTCGATCGAGTGAGGCGGCTTTCTGCATGGCCTCTAGGGAGAGCGCGATACCAAGACGGCAGATGTCGTAAAGCAATTCACTTTTGTTTGAGTAGTAGCTGTAAATAAAGGGCTTGGTGACTTCAAGGGCCTGAGCCACAGCGTCAAGTGTTGTACTCTCGTAGCCACGCTCAAAGAACAGCGAACACGCCTCCTCGCGTATACGTCGACGCTTAAAGTCCGAGACCTCTGTTTTGAGATTGCCAGAGGTCGCGGGGGGTTCAGGCGCAGTCAGGGTCGACACTAGGCTTTAACCATCTCCAATATGGTCATGACATCCTCAGGTCCGTTGATGGGCCTTGGGTTAGTACGCGACCAGAAATCAAGCATGGTGTATTCGGAAATAATCTGGAGTTTGTCTTCGGTTACATTCACTTCCGGAAGAGACCGAGGCATGCCAAGACCTCGAATAAATTCGTCGACTACTGTGCTTGCGTCTTCACCTGCGCGACCAAAGCATTCGCTGATTTGCTGCTGTTTGTCACCGTTGACGGATTTGTTGTAAGCCAAAACAGCGGGTGCCATGACACAGGAACAATAACCGTGTGGAACATCGGCGGTGCCACCGAGCACGTGGCCGATAGCGTGGCTTGCCCCCATCGGTACACCGCCAATAATTGGAATCATGGATTGCCAAGCACCCACCTGACAGCGCAATCGTGCGTCGAGGTTCGTGGGATCCGCTTGCACTTCAGGGAGGGCTTTACTGAGCAGGCGTAGCGCACTTGCGGCAACCCCGTCACAAAAGTGATTGGAATGCTTTGATCCAAGTGCCTCCAAAGCGTGATCAACCGAGCGTACACCGGTAGAGGTCCACAGCCATTCCGGGGTGTAAACGGTGAGCGCAGGGTCAAGCACGATGGCGATGGGTGCCATCATTCGGTGTGTGTAGCCCTGTTTTTTATTTTCGCGATCATCAGTCACTCCCCCCATGGTGTTGAATTCGCCTCCGGACAGGGTCGTGGGGCAGCAGATGACACGTATATCGGGTGCTTCGAAGTCCGGAACAACCGTTTCGCCTGCTTCATTAACGTAGACGTAATAGCCCTCGAAATCCTCAAAGCTCCGAATGTTGTGTTTCAAGCCCAGGGCAATGACTTTGCCCGCGTCAGTAACGGAACCACCACCAACGGTAATAATCAGGTCGGCGTCTGCATCGCGTGCGGCTTCGATGGCTTTGAGCACGTCGGTTCGTGGGGCGTGGGGGCCAATCCCGTCAAACACGGTGGCGAGCCGATTGCCCAAGGCTTCCTCGATCAGTGCGATTTCGTTGGTGGTTGAGCGCATGGTCGAACTGACCAGCAAAAAAATGCGTTTTGCATTGAGAGTAGAGGCTTCTTCGGCCAGGGCATCCGCGGCACGTCGCCCGATATGAACCCTTTCGGTTGCCGTCAAACCTAGCGTAGCGCTGTCTGCTGAAAACATAGTCTGCCCTTTACTTTTGTTGTTTTGGGACCACTGGGTACTGAGCGTATCAATTGCTTACCGCTAAGTAAACTGTTATACCAATGGGTATATCAGCACACAATAACCACGAAAAAGTCTTTTCTATGAGCCAGAAGCCCACCGATAAATCCCGAACTTGTACGTCGGGCATTGAACTCAAGCCCTACTACACCTCGGCCGATATACCCGAGCATCATCGTCCTAACGTTGATGTTGCGCCTGGTGAAGCACAGTTCCACCGAGGATTTCACGCGAGTGGTTATCGATCAAAACCATGGCGAATCTTCCAGCTGAGTGGCTTTGGTAAACCCGAGGATGAGAACGAGCGCATCAAGTTCTTGCTTAAAAACGGCGAGACAGGTTTCATCATGGAGCACGATCGAAACACCGCCGATCATTGTTACAACGTCACGCACCCTGATGTGATAGCGCGACGGGAAGATGTGGGACTAACCGGTGCGGTCATGCAAAGCGTCAGAGACACGGCTATTTGTATGGATGGCCTGCCTGTAGATACGTCCTTTGGCCATGCAGGTGGCGCGGTTGTACAGCATGCCCCTTTTGCGTTGGCAGCCTATTGGACGGTTGCCAAACAGCGCGGATTTGATTTGGCCACCATTAGCGGCACTGGGCAAAGTGATTTCAATCTGACGTACCTAGGGTGCGTCACCAAAGAGCAAATCCCTACCGAGGCGGGTTTGCGTTTCAATGCCGATATCATCGAGTTCTGCGAACAGTATTTGCCAAGGTGGGTCCCCGTTTCCATCGCTGGTTATAACGCCGCCGACACCGGTTTAACCCCCGACCAAGAGTTAGGTGTGTTGTTTGCGAACGCGGTGGAGTATCTCGATGAGATTCAACGCCGGGGCAATATGCCACTGGTACAGGCGGCACGTGGTTGTGGCGGCGTCAGTTTTAGAGCCTCCATTAATATCATTGAAGAGGCCTGCAAGATGCGCGCTGCTAGGTTGATGTGGAGTCAGCTACTGGTCGAGCGCTACAACATCTCAGACCCAAAGGTGAGAAATCTCCGCATTCATTGTGTGACTGCGGGTTCGAAAATGACCTACCAGCAGCCGCTAAATAATATTGTTCGGGGTACAGTGATGGCACTAGGTGCCATTTTGGGAGGCGTGCAATCCCTCGGGGTTTCGGGATATGACGAAGCGCTTTCTATCCCCTCTGAGCATGCTCATCAGATGTCGGTGCGTATCCAGCAGATTTTGCAGGAGGAAACGGGCATAGCCGATGTTACAGATCCCTTGGGTGGCTCGTTCTATGTGGAGACACTTACTGCACAGCTTGTCGAAAAAGCGTGGGCGTTTTTCGAGGCTATTCAGCTGCAAGGCGGGTATTTGGCGGCGCTCGATTCAGGTTGGTTACATGCTCAAGCTGCAGACAACCAATACCAGGAGTTTATGCACACTGAGTCAGGTGAGCAGAAGATTATTGGGGTCAATTGCTTCCGAGACGACGAATCGCCTTTTGAAGTCGATGGTTTTATGGGTACCGATGACGCCTTTGATGTTGCCACAGAGCGTTTGAATGAGGTGTTGCGTAGTCGCCATGAGGCTGGTGCAGCCGCAGCACTGAAACAGTTAGCGGCAGATTGCCGCAGTGATAAAAACATTATGCCCGCCATGATGGATGCCTTGGCTGCCGAAGTCACGTTGGGTGAGATTGGCGATGTGTATCGAGAGGTCTTTGGCAACTGGAATACGCCCATTCAAACTTAGGAGACCGGCACATGGATAACTCGCAGAAACGTATTCTCATGGCAAAAACCGGTCTCGATGGCCATTGGCGTGGACCCACTATTGTGGCGAGAGCCCTCCGCGACGCCGGTTTTGAAGTGATTATGATTGGTATGGCGAGCACAGACGATATCGTGTCTGCAGCCGTTGACGAAGATGTTGATTTGGTCGGACTCAATGTGGGTGGACACATTGATGTTGCCATTCGCGCCATCGAGCAGGTTCAGGTGGCACGTCCTGGATTGCCTATTTTCGCTGGTGGCACGATACCGCCACATGCGGCCAAGCAGCTCGAAGCTTTGGGGGTGGAGGTGTATCCACCCGGCTCCCAGTTGGTTGATATTGTCGATGCCGCCGAGCGTTTAACAGGCACACGCTAGCACGCCGTGGATCTGTCTGACATTCATACGCTCCTTGAGTCCGCACGTAACGGCGATCGTGGCAGCCTGGCTCGATTACTGAGTCAAATAGAGCGTTCTCCCGTTGTGGAGTCAGAGCTGCGTCTCGCTCTAGCGGGTACGGAGGCGCGCGCTGTGGTCGTTGGTGTCACCGGCCCGCCTGGTGCGGGAAAATCGACGCTGATTAGCTCTCTGTTGGGTCCCGCGACAGCGGCAATGGGCAAAACAGCGGTGTTGGCGGTCGATCCATCATCACCATTTTCAGGGGGCGCGTTACTGGGTGATCGTGTTCGCATGCAGAGTCACGGCCTTGGTGAGTGTGTGTTCATTCGTTCAATGGCATCCCGTGGTGAAAACGGCGGCTTGGCTCGTACGACAGCAACTGCCGTTCAACTGCTAGATGCCTGTGGTTGGCAGCTGATCATTTTAGAGACACTCGGAATCGGTCAAGTTGAGCTCGATGTCATGGACATCGCAACCGTTGTCATGGTGGTGCTCAATCCGGGGTGGGGCGACACCTTTCAGGCGAATAAGGCGGGTCTAACGGAAGCGGGTGACATCTTTGTCATTAACAAGGCAGATAAAGAGGGTGCTGCGCAAACCCGAGCAGATCTGCAGGATTCTTTAGCGCTGTTGCAATCACCTGTGCCCATTTCGATTTTTGACACCGTTGCGGTGCAACAGCAGGGCGTGGATGCTCTGTGGAATGGCGTAGAGAGCTACTTATGCAGTGCCCGAGAACAGGGTTTGTTAGCAAAAAAGCAAGAAAAGCGGCGTCGACGATTACTCATGCGCATTCTGGAGCGTGGCCTGCTGTCACGCATGTACGACTACCTCGACAGTGAACATGGCAGCCATCGGTTATCGGCGGTACTCCGGGGTGAGATACCCCTAGAAGTATTACAGGCCGAGATGCTCAGTAGTGTCGAAGCCAAAAAACATTAACTAGTGCACGACGGTGTATTGATGATTCAGCAACAAGACGAAGCGCTAACACTATTCGAAAATAGCCTGGCCGGTTTTTTAGATAAAACGGCCTCCCCGGAACGCATAGCCGCATGGAATCAGAACAAACAGGTTGATCGCGATGCTTGGTTAGCTGCCGGTGAATTTGGCATGTTAGGTGTACTGGTGCCTGAGGCGTACGGCGGATTAGGTGTCGACTTTAGGTATGAGCGCGTCATTATGGAGGCGTTTGCTGAGCGCGGGCTCGAGGGATGGGGTGTGCCGGTACACAATATGATTGCGGCCCCTTATCTCATTGAACATGGTACCGATGAGCAAAAAACACGCTGGTTACCCAAAGTGGTATCGGGCGAGTCGATTCTTGCCATTGCTATGACCGAGCCCGGCGCAGGCTCGGATTTACAGGGTATGCGCACTCGAGCGGTAAGAGATGGCGATGAGTGGGTCATCAATGGCAGTAAAGTATTCATCTCCAACGGACAAATGGCCGATTTGGTTCTCCTCTGTGCCAAAACCGATATGGGTGATGGCAAAGATAAAATCTCGATTTTCTTGGTGGAGGGCGATCGACCTGGATTCAAGCGCGGTAAAAATTTAGACAAGATGGGCCGGGACGCCCAAGACACTTCTGAGCTGTTTTTTGAGGATGTGCGTTTACCCTACAGCAATGTGTTGGGTGGTGAGCCGGGTCGTGGGTTTGCGCAGCTCATGGAATTGCTGCCCCAAGAACGATTGGGCATTGCTGTTATGGGTTTAGGTATGTTGGAGCGTGCGCTGAAACTCACGGTGGAATACACCAAAGAGCGTCAAGCTTTCGGGCAGTCCCTTATTGACTTTCAAAACACGGCGTTTTCATTGGCCGATGTCAAGACCGAAGTGACGATTGGTAAAGCGTTCCTCGATCACTGCACAGCGTTACTCTTAAAGGGCCAACTTGATGCTGCGACAGCCTCCATGGCCAAGCTGTGGATCACCGAGCGTGAAGTCGACGGCATTAACAAGTGTCTACAGTTTTTCGGTGGCTATGGCTGGATGAATGAGTACCCCATTGCCCAGCTCTACAAGGACGCACGCATCGATACCATTCATGGGGGCACGTCTGAAATCATGCGGTTGCTGATTGCACGATCCCTGTAGCTGCCGCACTGGCCGTGGGTTTCGAGCCGACATACATAAAGATCATTGGCGCACGCTAGGCCTGCGCTGTGTCAAGGAGTCGTTGTTAAATGACCGACACCCTACTTCAGGAAATGCGTGGCAATACGCTTTGGCTGACGCTAAACCGCCCTGACGCACTGAATTCGATGAACGCCGAGTTAGTGCAGGCGTTGCGAGATACCTTTGAAGGTTTAAAGACGCAATCTGACGTACGTATGGTTGTTCTGCGCGCCAATGGCAGAGCCTTCTGTGCAGGGCTTGATTTACAAAGTGGCGGATGGGGTGGCGATGATTCACCACAAGCACTTCTAGCGATGCAGACGGGTATTTCCGATATTTACCGCGCCATGCGACGCTGCCCTCAGCCCATTATTGCTCTTATTCAGGGCGCAGCCTGTGGTGGTGGGTTTAGTTTGGCGCTAGCTGCTGATATTCGTATTGCGGCCACGGACGCACGCATGAATGCCGCTTATATCCGGGCCGGCCTTACAGCCTGCGATATGGGATGTAGCTATTTGCTGCCTCGCCTTGTGGGTTTGTCGGTAGCCAGCGAACTGATGTTGACCGGTCGCTTCATTGACGCGCAGCGCGCGCTGCAAGTGAACTTGGTTTCAGAGGTGGTAGCGCCAGAACAACTTAGCGCGGCGGCGGAAACCTATATTACCGACATGTCTTTGACCTCCCCGATGGGTTTGCGACTTACCAAAGAAGGACTGAATTTTGCTATCGACGCACCTTCCCTAGATGCCGCAATGGCGCTTGAAGATCGTCAACAAACTCTAGTGGCCGGCACGCAAGATGCCAGAGAAGCAATTAATGCATTTTTGGAAAAACGACCACCCCAGTGGCGGGATCTCTGATATCTACTCTGGCCCCTAACTCGTGATACAACATGACAAACGCTAACACCCATCCGACATTGGGGTCTGTCATGACATCATCCTCTTCCGCAGCGCCGCTCGATACCATCGCCTACTTGAAGCAACCCTTCGGCCAGCTCGCGTGGCTCATCAATGCCCACGGTGTGAACCAACCCGGTCGGATAGCTTTAGACGACGGTGAAGAGCGCTTGACGTGGGCCGAGACGGCAGCACTCGTCAATCGTATCGCTGCGCAGTTGCAAGCCGAGGGTCTAGCGAAAGGGCAGGCTGTGTCGATTTTGGGAACCACCAGCGCCCGCTACGCATTGGTGTATTTAGCCGCAATTGTGGCGGGTGGCTGCGCCGCGCCGCTGACAACGTCGGCCGCCCCGAACCAGCTGGTGGCCATGATGAGTGATAGCGACGCAAGCCATCTATTCATCGATCGTAAAAAACACGCTGAGCTAGCCGAGAGTGGCATCAGCGTGCCGCCAATGAAGCATGTATTTCTCGATGAGGGTGACGAGCTCTCTGGCGCGCCTTCCCTATTCGCTTGGATGGCTACAGAGGGCGCTACTCCAAAGGATATCGCCACCGCACCCTCTGACCCTTACAACATCATTTACTCCAGCGGTACCACGGGAACCCCCAAGGGCATAGTGCACAGCCGGCAGATGCGCTGGAACCAAATGGCGGTGGGTGAAGAGAGCGGATTGGGTTTGCCCGGCCAAGTGACATTGCTCTCGACCCCCATGTATTCCAATACGACTTTGGGCATCTTTGTTGCCACCGTCGCTTACGGCGGTACTGCGGTGCTTATGCCAAAGTTCGATTGCGCTGGCTGGTTGGCGTTGGTTCAGCAACATAAAGTAAGCCACACTATTTTGGTGCCCATTCAGTATCAGCGGCTGATGGACTTCCCCCAGTTTGACGATTACGACCTATCGAGCTTGGCCCTCAAATACTGCACAAGCGCGCCGTTCTCTGCCCAACTCAAAGCCGAAGTCGTGCGGCGTATGCCCGGTGCACTCATTGAAATTTATTCCATGACCGAAGGGGGCGTAGTGTGTCTCCTTCGTGCCGATAGTCATCCCGATAAGCTTCACACGGTGGGTATTCCCTGGGGTGGCAGTGAAGTCATCACCATTGATGAGCAGCTTAACCGCCTACCCCCTGGAGAGATCGGCGAATTGGTAGGGCGCTCTACCACCATGATGTCGGGGTATCAAAATCAACCGGAAAAAACCGAAGAAGCCAGCTGGTACGATGAAAACGGTGATCGCTGGCAGCGTATGGGTGATATTGGCAGGGTAGACGAAGAGGGTTTCGTTACCCTGCTTGGTCGCGCCAAAGACATGATTATTTCAGGTGGCTTTAATGTGTATCCGCGGGATCTCGAAGATGCGCTGCTTAGTCAGCCAGAGGTTGTCGATGCCGCTGTCATTGGTGTGCCCTCCGAGCGGTGGGGTGAAACACCTGTGGGCTTCGTTGTAGCGTCCGATGGTAAAGAGCTCGATTTGCAGGCCCTTTGCGAGCGAGTGAACGAACGGTTGGGTAAAACTCAGCGTATCTCAGCACTGAAGCAACTGGACGAATTACCCCGAAGCCATATTGGTAAGATTTTGAAGACCAAGTTGCGGGCGATGTTGGACTTGGCCGTCGGATGACCATCTGGTTCTGAGCCGAATACGGCAGCCCGCACGACTGATATCTACGTAACCATTGAGGCAAGAAAATGAATAACAAACCGGTACGTCGAATTGTTACAGGTCACGATGCTGAAGGTCGCGCGATTATTCAAGAAGATGGGCCACCGGCGCGAGTACAGCAAATTGGTGGTGAGATAGGTCTGACCTTTCATGAGATTTGGCATACCACTGCCACGCCAGCGCCTATTGATGCATCAAGCCATGAGCCCTTTGAGGAGGGCATTACATTAGCGCCACCCACTAACGGCACTCGTATTCGTGTGGTTGATTTCCCTCCGGAAGATGCCAGTTTAGTGACCATGTCAGCTGAAGAGCGCCTTGCAGTCTTCGCACAAATCGGTGCCGAGGATGCCGCTGCGGATGGGGGTAATAGTCAGCGCCATGCCCATATGCATAAAACCGAAACCATGGATTACGGCATTGTTTTAGAGGGTGAGATCGTACTAATCATGGATGAGGGTGAAGTCGTGTGCCGCGCTGGCGATATCATCGTTCAGCGGGGTACCAATCATGGCTGGGCTAACCGATCAGGGGAAAACTGCCGAATTGTTTTTGTGCTCATCGATGGCGAGTTTGACCCGGCGCTTGCCTGACCCGATTACGTGATAGCGCAGTTGACTTGAGCTCTCTCGCCCAACAGGTGATGCTCATTAGCGATATACCACGAGTGTTGGAAGCATACTCACCACAAAAGGTTCTAAGGGAGTCATTGTGATTAACTGCCAGATTGTTGAATGTACACCCAGCCAACCAAGCCGCGATGGTGACGGTGTTGCCATTAAACGGGTTGTGCTCATGAATGAGCCACGCACCGACCCGGTTCTGCTGATTGATGAACTGCGTTCCCCGTATCGTGAAGACTTTGCCGGTGGCTTCCCGCCTCATCCTCATCGGGGCATGCAGACCCTTACCTACATGATTGATGGCGGCATCATTCATGAAGACAGCATGGGTAATCGCGGAGAAATTCGCAGCGGCGGTGCACAGTGGATGTCGGCGGGGAGTGGGGTGATTCATTCAGAGATGCCGACGCAAGATACGCAAGGTCTGCACGGCTTCCAGCTTTGGTTCAATTTGCCTGCGGCACAAAAAATGGCGCCCCCACGATACCGGGATATTCCCCGGGCAGGCTTAGGGTGCCTAGACGGCGAAGACTTCAGGGCTCTTGCTATTGCAGGTGAATGGGTTTTGAACGGGCAGTCAGTGGTCGGCCCGCTGTTCGAACTGGTACCTCAAGCATCGCTCATCGATCTCACTATTGATCAGGGTGCTACGGTGTCAGTGGATATCGACCCCGGCGATAACGTACTTGGATACATCTATGATGGCAGTGTGTCTTGTGCCGATAGTGTTGTGAACGCTGCTCACCTTGCTATTGCAAGCCCTGGCGATCAGTGGACTTTGACGGCGGGGACAGGGGGTGCTCGCCTGCTGTTAATGACCGGCCGCCCTATTCGTGAGCCTGTTATTGGCTACGGTCCCTTTGTGATGAATACCCGAGAGCAAATTGAGCAGGCTATTAGGGATTACCAGGCGGGTACGTTGGTGCAGACACCTTAGTGTGGCGTTGTTAGATAGCATACGCCTATCAACATTTAGCCATATTTTTAGCCTTGTTTGAGCTAGTATTTCACTCCAGCTATTGGTTGTGGTCCTGCGTTGCTGAGACTGCACTAGTGGATGTGTAAGTCACCCCTCGCTGTAAGGAAAAACATGAACGAGTCTTTCGAAACATTTTGCCGTCGCGCTCTGGCTGCGGTGGCACTGATTGCAACCTTTTGTTTAGTCGGATGCGATAGCGGCACATCGCAGAGCGTTGATACCAATGCCCCCACTGAGCCGGGGGCTTCAGAAGAGCCACCGTCTCCCCCCGAGGTCGCTAATAAATCTGTTTTAGAGGGGGGCGAATACGGGGTTTTAACGTTCAGCGCCCAGCCATCGGGGTCAATTTTTACTGAAACCATGCCATTTTTTGGGCGCTATGACTCAGGCTCATATGACAACAGCGGCTTTGAACTCGATAAGCAATGGATTTTCCCTTTTGGTGGAGTTGAGGGCACTAGCCCCACAAGTCTCAATATATCGGGTAATGCCAGCATTGACGCTCCAGTCCGTGTGCGTATTCGGCTTTACCCGAATTTTGATCTACTGCCCTCTGAGGGACAGGCTTTCATCGTGCCCTTTCTTTTGTCCGACGATGAGCAGTTGTGTTTTGTCTTGCAAGAGGGAGGTGCATTAGCTCTGCAGCCCTTGTTTGAGAGTCCTTTGGAATGCTCCCTAGCCAATTTCGATATCCAGGAGTTTTCTCAAAATAATGTTGCGGTGAATCTGGATTTTGATGTCGGTCGCTTCTCAACCAGCGGGGCGTACCACCTTGGTTTTTACTTCTCGGCTGGCACTGAGGCGGATTTCGTCGAAACATTTATCCAAGAAGACGATGACACTTATGCTTCCATCTTCCTGACGATCACGGATAACCAAGAGGCTGACTTGCCGTCCAATGTTTACGCCAGTGGCAACTTGAATCCCTCAGTGAGTGGCTTCGGCTTTCGAAATGTGGGGTACCCCGCCATTGCGTCCCTGTTTCCGAAAGAGCTGATCGCCCAGGAGTTTGGCCTGAATTCCGTTTGTTTCGTTCGTGACAACCAGTGTGTGGGGCTCAACCCTTACGGACGCTTTGTATCCACCACGTTGGTACCCCATGATTCGACTAACGGTGTTTGTAACGGCATGGCCGTAGCGGCAACCATGCTGGCTACCCCGGGCGCATACTCTAGCTTTAAGGGTAAAAATAGCCCCTCTGACTACAATCCCTCGGCTCAATCTACCATTCAGCTCAACTACAACGATGTCAGTGAATTGATTGTCAGTAAGCAAATCGCACAATACTCGAAACAGCTGGTAGCCCATAAAATTGACGTGTGCCAGTCACTAAGGCCAACAGATGTCATTGACATGATTGAAGCGGGTTTCGGCACAGAGGATCCGATCGCGTCGCTGGGTATCAAACGACCTGGCGCTGCTCATGCTGTAACCCCTTATGCGATCAGCGATGAGGGTGCCAATATCAAACGGATTTACGTGTATGACAGCAATGAACCCGGTGACATGGGGCGTTATATCGAAGTTGACACTACCCCGGGTAGTGAGTCTTGGCAGTACATGGCCAGTATCAATGCCGTCGAGGCAGAGCAACTCTATTCCGGTGTTGAACTTAATAACCCTATGTGTCCCGAGCCACTCTCCTTATACGACGATCCCGATGTCGGTGTGTTACCTGTAGGTAGTACGCGTTTTATCAATCTCGGCATTGAGGCTCAGGTGATAGACAGCGATGGTCGTGTGACTGGCTACGACTTTGAAAGCCGTACTGACGTGGCGGAAATTCCCAATAGTGAAGCAACTTTTTTTGGTTATCAGTTGTCCTCCACACTCTATGAGCTCAGCAGTGTTGATACCTCTGCACTAAGTGCTTTTGATGCCATTAGAGAGTTTCTGCGCACGGGCTACGAGTGGCGCACTCTGGTCGATAGCGACATACCCCATGAACAGATCGATTTAGTGCAGAGCTCTGTTCTAAGACCTGAATTCACGATTGCCTATGAGTTAGCCTTTCAACCCGACACACCACTGGAGCCGGGTCACATTCAAAGCTTCAGAGCGCATCAAAGTGCACGCATGATCACTATTGAAAAGCCTGATCCGGGTCAGCTGGAGGTTAGGTTTTTTGTCACCCTCAACGACCAGCAGCGCGGTTACATCAGCGATTTTGTTATCGACACATCTACCATCACCGATAACGATTCCGTGGGCGTGTATATCACTGATGATGGTGCCGCGTTTTCAGTCTTTAGCTACGACTCGACGACAGCTGGGCAGCTAACCCAGTTGCAGGCGGGCGTTCATTTCAATTGGGAAATTGATAACGTTAGGCCCGAGTAGTTTTCTGTCAGCAGATGACTGATTAAATGACGCAAAAAACGGGCTTAATTCTAGCGGGAGGTGGCGCCAGGGCGGCATACCAGGTGGGCGTCCTGCGGGCGGTTGCACAGATTCTACCCAGCGACACACGCCAACCGTTTCCCATCATTGTGGGCACGTCGGCGGGGGCGATCAATGCCTTGGGGCTTGCGGGAAGAGCTGGCTCGTTTCGCAGTCGCACCCGCACTCTAGCCGCTATTTGGGCATCGTTGGATAGTGAGTCGGTTTACCGTACCGATGCTCGTGGCGTCTTGGCCAACGCCCTTCGAATCCTTTGGTCAATGCTAAGGTCGCGCACCCGACCCAAGCATCCCATTGCTCTGCTCGACAACACGCCGCTGGGTGAGTTGTTGAGCGATATTGTGCAATTCAGCCGTATTGAAGATGCCATCGCACGGGGTGAGTTGGAAGGCATTGGCGTCACCGCCATGAACTACAGCAATGGTATTTCAACCACCTTTTATCAGGGACAGGCACACCTAAAGCCCTGGACTCGGGCGCAGCGGCGCAGTGTTGCCTGTGAACTAAATGTTGATCACCTAATGGCCTCTTCGGCTCTCCCCACGCTGTTCCCCGCGGTGAAGGTGGGTGACCATTTTTTTGGTGACGGCGCACTGAGGCAATCTCGCCCCCTGAGCCCGGCCATACACTTAGGCGCAGACCGCCTGTTTATTATTGGCGTCAGTCAGAAGCACGACGATTTTACTTCTATGCCCGAGGTGACATCTGCACCCAGCATTCCACAGGTGCTGGGTCAAATGCTCAATGCTGTCTTTCTGGATTCTGTGCAAACCGACCTGGAAACCCTTCGTCGAATCAATGCCCTCGTTACCCAAATGAACAGCAAACAACTGACCGCAGCGGGTATGTCTGATCTGCGGCTCATCAATACGCTCACTATTTCCCCTTCCCGTTCACTGGACGAGTTGGCCCGAGACTATATTCATGAGTTGCCTCGCACGATGCGCTGGTTTTTGGAGCGCACGGGTTCTATTAAAGACACCGAGTCGGGGGGAGCACTCTCTTACGTTTTATTTGAGCAGGGTTATTGCCAAAGACTCATGCAACTTGGCTATGACGACGCCATGGATCAGGCTGATGACGTTCGGCAATTTTTTGATATTGCGCCCTTAAATGCTGCTGAAGCAGCAGAGCAAACGACTCCTGAGAAGCGAGCCATGGCCACTAGCAATAGCTTGACCCGCCGTTGGCTAAAACTTCTGGGAAGAGTGTGAAGAATGAGTGATTGCCAAGCCTGATCGTTATCGCTAAACCAACATCGGCCATTGTTACCAATAGGCGTCAGAGCGCGATCTTCACTCGACCGTACCAAAGCTGGCCACGGGGATCGTGCTGCTTAGGGTCATAACCCAAGTTGGTGTCATCCCATGCCTTTGGCGCGGCTTGATCGGTCACATTCTTAGAGCCTAAGGTGAAGACAGCGTCCCGGTTGTTCATATTTAAGGTATAGCTGTATTGCACGTCGAAGGTAAGCCAAGACTCAATCTCTTGGTTAAAATTGAATGCTTCTGCACGAGCATTCAAGGGGCGCGTTGTTTCATAACCCCCCACGTAGTACCCCATTACCGCCACCGCATGATTGCCTTTTGACCAATTCACGGTGGTATTGATTTTGGTCTCCGGTAACGACCGTACGAAATTGTCATAATTGAAATAACCCGCTACATCCTGCGTGCCACTGTCGCCGGTGCAGCCCCGGGCATTGGCGTTGGTGCAGGGGATTGTGTAGCTAAAGAAGTGGCTGGCTAAGACGCTGACTTCAAATTGGCCAATGTCTGTGGGTATTACCCAGTCGATTGTTAGGTCGACGCCATCGGTTTCAACCGATTCCGTATTCACATAGTCGGTTCTTACCCCAACCAGTTGACCATCGGCGGTGCGCAAGACATCGATACCGGTTGGATCTGCATCGAGCTTACCCTGAGCACTTTCCGCAACAATCATATCTTGGTAATCGAAGCGCCAGTAATCAAGACGCGCGGTTAGTTGACCGTTGGGTTTCCACGTTAAACCGATGTTGTAGTTATTCGATTGCTCGGGAGTTAACTCGGCGTTACCGACAATATCGACACGCACAAAGGTGTTACTGGCATCCAATGGGTCAGTTAGGCCCTCAAGGCGTGTTTCCTGAGAGAAATATTGTTGCAAGGACGGTTCGCGAAAGGCGGAAGAGGCGGAAGCGCGAAAGAATAGCGTGTCTGCTGCCTGCCAGCTTAGTGCAACCTTCGTGTCGACATTACTGTCGTTGTCGAGTTTCTCGTAGCGACCGGCCACATCAATGTCGAGGGTATCGGCTAGGGGGATAGTCAGCTCAGCGAAAGCAGCATAGGTCGATTTGCTTGCATCTACCGGTATACCACCGCCCAGAAATATCAGGTCAACGGGCAGCGGGAACCCTGTATTTGGGTCTATCTGCTGGGTAAATATAGGGTTGCGGGTCACCGTGTAGCTGTCTTCTCTCCATTGGACGCCTGTGGTCAAACCGACATTGCCAGCTGTGGTAGCGAACAAATCGCCCGACAGCACCAAATCGCCCACCAGTAGGTCGGTTTCACGTTTGGTGTAGGTGTCTGTACTTATGTAATCGATGAGAGCCTGAGAATTAACGGAGGGGTCAAATAGGTTAAAGGTCTCGTCACCGTTAATACCCCCTTGGCCGGCAATGGCAGCATCGAGTCGTGATGCGATGGTATCGGGCTGATAAACCTCGCGCGCACTTTTTGAATACGTGATGGCACCGTACCAGTCCCAGTTCTCATTGAAACGACCGTTTAGGTCAATCGATGCGCGATAGGTATCACTATTACGTGGGGCGAGGGGGGAAGGTGCTTCTGCGCCAAGAGGTCGGCCGTACCAGCGTACTGGGACATTGAATGGACTGCCCGCTTGACCCGGCAAAATAGTGGGAAACGCTAGGTCCGGGTAAGAGGGGGATTGGGGATTATCCAGCACCTCGTGCTGCGTCCAGCCCAACTCAATGCCCATTGATGTACCGCCACTAAACTTATGACTGATCTTGCTATAGAGCTGTACTTGTTCTTCATCATTGATGACATTAAAGCGGGGGCCGTAGAAGAAACCGCATTTACTACCACCCCCTGTCCCGGCGCCGTTAGCATCCTTAGGGACAAATGGCGTGCCCAAGAGACCACCGTTGGCTTCGCAGTTAGCATCCGGCACTGTCTCAAGGGCCTCAAAGTTACCGGCATAGGGGCCGTCGACTACCGAGTCTGGGGCCAATAGCAGAAAACTGCGCCCCAGTGTGCTTACCGAGTTGATGGTCGTATAGCTGCGGTCTTGCGAGCCAAGTGGGCTTTGGGACATGAATCGACCGGCCAATAACAGGTTTGTATTGGTACCCACATTAAGCCCGCTCAAGAACTGAATGTCGCTGGTGTCTTGATTGTCGGTGGCCGTCGATTGATAGCTTCCGGACAATTCAAAGCCTTCGTAGTTTTCCCGGAGCACAAAGTTGACCACACCGGCTATGGCGTCTGAACCATAGGTAGCAGTAGCACCCTCTTTGACAATTTCGACGCGCTCTAGCGCCATCATGGGTACGGTACTGGTGTCGACAAAGGTGCTGCCATCGGTGGCTGCGGCAGCAGCCAGGGTCTGACGCTTGCCATTGATTAACACCAGCGTCGAAGACAAGCCTAAACCGCGTAAATTAATGTTGGATGTGCCCTGGGTCTGTGCCGCGGTAAAGGGATCCGGATAATTCTCGGTGCCCGAGCTAATGGGCAGTTTTTGGCTCAATTCGCCCGCAGTGAGCGCGCCAGAGCTCTCGATAAATTCCCTGTCAATGATCTGAATGGGGCCGATATCGCGCTCTGAGCTGCCCTTAACGAGTGAGCCTGACAATGTTTCTAGCTCGATCCCATCGCTTGCTTCGCTATGCAGCGATGCCACCAAGGCGTTGGCGATAACCAAAGCCGCCGAGAGAACTCGTGGAGTGAAAGTGCGATGGCTGATCGATGCCGCTAGCTGCTGGGTGGGTAACATTTGCCTTGACCTTGAGGTGATTTTACGGGGGCTGTATGGCTGATGAGTACTTGTGAGCCTCTTGCTCCAGCGCTTGCAGGTGCCATTTATCCCGGCGGCTGATCTGTAACAACGGGCTCAGGGAGAGCAGCACAGTTTTACCCAACGACTGTTCCAAATGACGCAGTTCTACAAACTGGGCCGTCAGTGTAGGGGACATGGGGGGGGCGAAACCTTGTTCGCGTATAACGATGAACGACTTGGCGCGAATCGAGAGCTCTGTATATAGCCTCACGTAGCAAAGTATATCAACGATAGTCATTGGTTCATAACGACCACTGAGATCTTGAAGGAACTGACCCACATGGGTCTCATCAAAGGCATCGGCATCCAGCTGCTCTAATAGGGCGGCATCGCCTTCAAAGTCTTCCTCCAGCCATTGATTAAGTGAATCAGCACTGCGTCGAAATACCCAGAGCATGAACAGGGGCACTAGCCAGAACACCACCAGCGCCGATAGCAGTGGCTGAAAAAAGAAGTGATTAAATCCAGAGTGAATCCCAGCCGCCAAAAGCAAACCGGGGAGTATCACCATAGGGGTCAGTCGCTGGCGTTTATCGATAGCGGCCAACACGGTAATACCCACCACAGCGGTAACACCGCCATGCATGACCGCGGTGCCAAATCCCCGGACTAGCCACACACCCAGGCTCAGATCGTTATTCGCCAAGTAGTAGCTATTTTCCACTAAGGCAAAGCCCGCTCCCAGTGCAAAGCCCAAGATGGCAGCGTCTACTAAAAAGCCAACCCGATTACGTTGGATTAACCAAATGAGTGGGGTGGCTTTGAGCGCTTCCTCGATAAGTGGTGCCACGTAACGGGAATAAACGCTGAAGTCGATGGGTAGCTGGCTTAGGACCAATGCCCCCAAGCCATAGGCAAGGGCAGCGCTGCAACCGCCCCAAAAAAGCATCCATGCGATGCGGCCAAAAGCCACAAGCTTGAAGCTATCAAAAGCACGCAAAGATACCAGCATGGTGAGCACCGGGGCCATGGCAACCAAGCCATTAATTGCCCAGTTCACAGCTGCCGTCACAGGCTGATACTCATAGCAGCTTTAGGGACAGCATCCACTCGGTGTCGCCCTTTGACTTGGGTCCCATGCCCTGGGCAACTCCCACCGAGAGGGTCATAGGCAGCCGATACAAAATGGTGAACGATAAATCGATTTGAGCGCCCACCGTCGTATAGGTCTCTTCTGTTTCATGGCCGGGGTCAGCCACAAGTGCTCCTGCAAAAAATGCCGGTCGCAGATGGCTCAAATAAAACGACGGACTGCCCACCTCATCGAAGCGCAGCGGTGGCACATTAAATTCAACTAGGGACTTAGCGAAGTATCGTGCAGTAATTTCGCCAATGTCGAAGCCGGGTAAGCTGCTGTAGCCCCGGTAGCGTTTCACGCTACCGTCATCGACGGTGTTGTTACCGAAGCCGCCGAAGTAGAAGTTACTAAAAACATCGGCCCGATTACCATCGGCGATACCCGCTGCGTTGTAGAGCCATAGCGACGAATGTTTCATGGGTAACTCAATGCCCATGTCCAAGCCAAGTCGTAATTTTGGATAGAAAGTGTCGTCGGCGTAGTCGGCAAGGGTTAGGGCCCGCCATGCCAGTCCCCGCTCATGATCGACCGCGCCGGGTGATGTGCGCATATCGGAGTACTGGATGCCGATATCGCCGGACCACAATTTATTAATGCCAGTTGCCACGTTTTGGTTAATGGGCAGTGTGTCTAGGCCCGTGTAGTAAGCAAGATTCGCGCTGAAGTCCAAGCGCTCGGGTGGGTCATAGGTGAGCGGCGTGTTATAGCTGACGATTAGGGCATCGCCTTTTCGGCTGCGTTTGGTAGGTCCAAACAGGTCGTAGAAGTCGGCGTCGTTGTGCCAGTAGCGAATCTGCCAGTCCATGTGCCGATAGGTCAGGTCGGCGTGTAACTGCTCGTCAGTCTCTAGGGTGTCATCGACGCTATAACTGACATCAAGCTCAATAGAGTTCAGATTAAGCGGATCGCTCCAGCGCGCCGCATAGCCAATGGCACCGCTGTCTTTATAGCCCTCGATCATGGGGTAGGCTGTTTCAAACTCCATTCGTTGTAAAGGTTTGTAGGGATCGTCAGCAATAAGCTGCGACGCCACATCAATGTCATCGGGCGATCCCACACCCCAGGTGGTCACAACGGGGTGCTTAGCGGCCAGCTCACTGCCCAAAAAACTAATAGCGCCGACGTCGGCTAGCGGTACTGGGTTCGATAAGCGTTTGGGTAGAAAGCCTTCACCCGTGTACTCGAACACAATGAGTGAGCCGTCTCGCATGGGCATAGGTCGGAAGAAACCGGTCTCCGCATTGGTAATGGCTTCCATGTCTCCCGTAGCGGGCTCAAATCTAAAAACGTTTGAAACGCCGGTGTAGTACGACGTGCCATAGAGATACTGCCCCGTTTCATCGAACACAAAATCTTCGGGGAACGCCATGCCAAAGTCGAACTCTGCCACCGGTGACATTCGCCGCGCCATTAAATCGTTGATGTCGAAGATGCGAAGCGCTTGATGCCCCTGTCGATTACCAACCGTTGCTGAAAGCCAGCGCCCATCGGGGGAGATGTCCATATCCGAGAGGGTGTGTGCGTAGGGCAGGGTGTGGACAGTAATAATGGTTTCGTACGGGTAGGGCATGCGCACTAACGAGGCTTTGCTACCACTGTGTCTGACCCCCCAAAGCGAGCGGTCGCTCTTGTTAAAAACCAGCTCGCCAATTCGAACATTCTCACCGATGGTTCGGATGGTGTCGGTCTGTAGGTCCCAGGCTTTAATGTCACGAAAACGCGCATTGTCCTCGGTGAAGTAGAGAATTTGATCACTAGGATCATAAGCCGTAGAGGTCACATCGAATTTTCGCGGACCTTTAAGAACATAGACGGCGTCTAAATGGGGATAGCTGGCGGTAGCAGCCTGGTTGATTTCTTCGGTCTGTTTCGATGCGGGGCTAAAGGTATGGCGTCCCAATGTTGCGAGTTTGCCTTGGGCATAGAAACCGCCGATAAAGCGGTTGCTGGTTTCATCGAGAAAAAGCCGCGAAACCCAGCCAAGTCCGCGCTCGGCCAGCGGCACACCGCGGGTCGGCGGGAACTGCTGCAGGCGCGCTAGATTCGCTTGTTGAAAGTCGTGCTCAAAGCGCACCCAGTCAGCCCAGGCCTGTTCAATGGATATACCAAAGATGTGCTGGAATTGGTCGAGGTAGCGCGGCTTGTCGCCCGCGCCCAGGGCAAACCATTTGATAAGCATCTCTGGCGAATAGGTGTAAGCCAGATACGTCATAAAGCGTGTGCCATACAAATAGCTACTGGAACCACTGTTGATTTCAACTTTGGTGCCTTTGGACTCCAGGCCAAGGGGTGTATAAAACGGCTCGCCGTCTCGGACCATGGCCCGAAACACCATCTCATCGTAGCCCCCTTGTCCGCGACCGATGCCCCCGGCCATCCATGTATCCATAAAGGTTGCGATACCCTCGAGTAGCCACGTGGGCGCCATGACTCGGGGCGCGGTCAGTTGGCCGTATAGCAGGGTCTCGGGATGACTGGCGCTGTAGTTCACTTTGCCACCAAATATGTCACGCCAAAATTGCTGACGCTCCCCATGGGCATCCAATGTCGCCAAGTGAGCAACTTCGTGATTCATGACGTTGAAGACTTGATCAATGGGCGGCGCCGTCTCGAATGTCTTATTGATGGGCGACATTTCCGAGATGATGAGATTTCTTGGGATGGGAATGGCCGCGGCGTTGCCCCGGTCGCTCCAGTCGTTAAACAGGAACGCTATTTTTTCGTCCGAGTGCCAATTGAACAGTGACTCATGAAAAGCAAGTGCATTGAGAAAGCTTTTGGCGGCCTGGGTCGTGAGTTCCTCGGGGGCTGAGGTCTGCCCGCTAACCAGCAACAGCTGGTCGGTTTCGAGGGTAGCTAGGTCTACGGTTTGGGCTTGTGCACTTGTTACTGTGAG